>JAFGRR010000017.1 GCA_016935035.1 Phycisphaerae bacterium
CGCGGCTCTTGCGATGTGAGGCCTGTTTGCGGCTCAAGGCGTGTCCTCCATCGCCATCCACACCAGCCGCTCGACCAGACCCTCAAAGGAGACGCCTTCGTGGGCGGCGGCCTTGGGCACGAGCGAGTGGCTGGTGAATCCGGGCAGGGCGTTCAACTCCAGGAACCAGAGCTGCCCATCGGGATCCACGATCCAATCGACGCGTGCCAGGTGGCGACAACCCAGGCGACGGAACACCTGCTGGCTGAGCAGCCGGGCCTCGCTCAACAGGCCCGCGGAATGCCCCGCGTCGAAGAGGTATTCGGTCGTGTTGGCGATATATTTGGCATTGTAGTCGTAGAAACCATCCGTGGCGCGGATGCAGATCGGCGGCAGGGCTTCGTGCCCGACAATGCCGACGGTCAACTCGTCGCCGGCGATGAACTGCTCGACCATCGCCCGGCCGAAATGCCCCACCGCGGCGCGAATGGACGGTTCGAGTTTCTCCGCGTCATGGACAACATAGGTCTGGACGCTGCTGCCTTGGTCGATGGGTTTGACCACCACCGGGACGCTGAGTTTCGCGATCGCGTCTTCCAAATGTTCGCGCGTGACGATGATGTCGGGGGCGACGTTGAGCTTCAGGGCCTTCACGGCTTGTTTCGTACGCACCTTGTCGATTGAGAGGGCGCAGGCATCGGCGCAGGACCCGACGAATTTGAGGCCGCGTTTCTCCAAGATGCGCTGCAAGGTGCCGTCTTCACCGAACGTTCCGTGCAACGCCGGGAAAACCACGTCGGCGGGATGATCGAGGGCGGAGAGATCGTCGGGTCCAATGTCGGCAAGATGCACGGTGTGTCCGCGCGAGGCCAGGGCGCCGGCGATGGCGCGGCCGGAGTCCAGGCTGACCTCGCGTTCGGCGCTGGGGCCGCCGGCGAGAACCGTGATTTCGAGCTTCCGTTTGGGCTGGGGAACGTCAGGCGTGCTCATGATGTCAACTCAGCGTGAGTCCCTTCACCAGATTTCTATTTCGAGCGCCAGTTCGACACCGTGCGTCTCGCGCACGCGATCCTTCGCGAGCGTGATTAATTCTAGCACATCGCCGGCGGTGGCGCCAGCGTGGGCCACGATGAAATTGGCGTGGCGCGTGCTTATTTCGGCCTCGCCGCGCCGCGTGCCCTTCAGCCCGGCCTGATCGAGCAGCATGCCAGCCGATCGGCCCGTCGGATTTTTGAAGATGCAGCCGGCGGAGCGGGCCGCGAGCGTGGGCTGGGCCGCGCGCTTCTCCTTCCAGATACGTTGATACTCATGCTGGAGTGCGATGCGACTTCCAGCTTGCAGGGCGAAAGTCGCGGCCAGCACGATTGCGCCGCGCAAATCGGTGTGGCGGTAAGCAAAGTCGATCTCCGCGCGTGGCCGTTCGACGACCTGGCCGTCGGGCTGCAATAGCCGGACGGATTCGACGACGTGGGCGATCTGGCCGTAGCGGCCGCCGGCGTTCATGCGGATGACGCCACCGATTGAGCCGGGGATGCCCGCGAGTCCTTCGAGGCCGGCGCGACCTCGATCGACGGCGTCCTTGACGAGCGTGGTGAAATCAGCGCCGCCGCCCGCACAGATCCGCTCGCCATCCCAGGTGACTTGCTGGAACGCCGGCGTGCTAAGCTTGATGATGGCGGCGTCGACGCCCGCGTCGTGCGCCAGGACGTTTGCGCCCCGACCAAGGATGTGCCACGGTACCTGAGACGCCTGGCAGCATGCGAGCAGGGCGACGAGTTCTGGTTCGTCGCGCGGCGTGAATAGCCAGCGGGCCGGCCCGCCCAGGCCGTACCAAGTGTGCTCGGCCAGCGGCGCGTCAGGCTGGCAGATGGCAGCGAAGTCGGCGTACCAGGTCATCAGCCACCTGCCAGACTGTTCCGGCCCCCATCGTGATGACCACGTCGCCCGGGCCGATCTCGGACTGTAGCCGCGCGGCGATGGCGTCAAAGCTCGCGATATGCGTGGCGGCCCCGCCGCGCGCCGCGATACGTTCGACGAGATCCTCGGCGCGGACAGCCTCCCGCTCACGGGCGCTGTCGCGGACGAAGTATATGTCGGGCATGATGACGCGGTCGGCGGCAGCAAAACTGGCGGCGAAATCCTCCAGCAGAAAACGCGTGCGCGAGTGTTGGTGCGGCTGGAAAACGCACCAGAGCCGCCTGGGTTGGTAGCGTTCGCGGGCGGCTTCGAGCGTGGCGCGAATCTCGGTCGGGTGGTGTGCGTAATCGTCAACCACGCGGACGCCATGAATCTCGCCGCGGAGCTCCAGACGCCGGCCGACGCCGCGATACTCGCGGAGACCCTCGCGGATGACGTCAAGTTGGACGCCAGCCGCGTGTGCCAGGGCGACGACGGCCAGGGAGTTGAAGACGTTGTGACGGCCGGCGACGCCGAGGTGCATGGTGCCCAGTGGTTTGCCATCGTGCCGCAGATCGTAGCGGTAAAGCCCGCCCTCGGAGACTAGCCCGGAGGCACACCACGTGTTGTGGGCTTCGAGCCCGAAGGTCTCGATGCGGGCATTTCCAAGACGCGACTCGTCCAGCAAGTCGCGGCAGGCCGCGTCGTCGCCATTGACGACCAGCAGCCCATCATCCGGCAGCAGGGCGGCGAAGTCGGCGAAGGCCTGCTGAATCGCGGGTAGGCCGGCGTAGCAATCGAGGTGGTCTTCCTCGATGTTCAGGATCGCGGCGTTGCGCGGGCACAGGTTGAGGAACGAGCGGTCGTATTCGCAGGCCTCGACCACGAAGTACCGGCCCTTGCCGACGCCGCTGCCGCCGCCAAGCTGCGGGCTGACGGCACCGACGACGAAACTCGGTTCGAACCCGGCGTGCGTCATAACGTATGCCAGCCAGGCGGTGGTGGTGCTTTTGCCATGCGTGCCGCTGATCCCGATGCCGTCGCATTGGCGCATCGCCAGGCCGAGCATACGCGAGTACTTCAGCGTCGCGATGCCGCGTTGGCGGGCCGCCTGCAACTCGGGATGCGTCGCGGGGATGGCGGCGGAGTGCACCACGAGCTGGGTGCCCGGCGGGACGGTTTCCTCGGTCTGCTCGGCTGAAACGTGGATGCCGCGCCTGACGAGTTGGTCGATCTGTGGGGAAGGATGCGGATCGCTGCCGGTGACGGTGGCGCCGCGTTGGAGCAGCAGGGCGGCCAGGCCGGACATGCCGCTGCCGCCGATGCCGATCATGTGAATTCGCACGCCGCGAACGTCGCCATCAAACGCGTCAGCGTCGACGGCACGGGCGGCGGAAGAGGCTGTCGTGGGGTTCGTACTCATGCACGGCAGCATATCGTGATTCGGCGAGTGTACAACAACGATCTCGAAAGGCGCGAGCGGTCAAAAACCGAGGATGGACAACTTTGCACAATTGACGGCGGCGCGGTAGTTAGCAGGCTGTTGAAGAACATCCGGCACGGGCTTTCGTACGCGTGTGGCGTTCGACGGCCAGAACAGAGCCCGAAGCGGAAGCGAGGGGCATATTCAGAATAGTGACGGAGCCACGAAGGGACGAAGGGGACGACGAAGACCGCATTCGATGGGGTCTCGATTCGTCGTTAGCTATTCGGCATACGATAGTAACGGCAATATGCCCCTCGCTACCGCTCGGGCTCTGATTGGTGGCGAAGGCGGCCAACGGGACGTCGGCTGCTGCGGGAGTGAACATGGCGGTAGCGCCGGGCCAGAATAGCGCTGACGCTCGACAGGCGCAGTGGCGTATTTGGATCGGGCGTGGCGCCGGGGTGGCGATTCTCATACTGCTGCTGGCGACGGTCTTTCTGATCAGCCCGCATCCGACGGGCACGCGGCCGGGGGTGATTCCATGGGCGGACTCGTCGGCGTTGCACCAGATCATTCGGCTTATGTCCTTCGGCGGACGGCTGGAGACGGCGCGCGGCGTCGAGGTAAAGGACCTGGCGTTTCACGCGGCGGCGGTGGTGGGGCTAGTGCTGTTGGCGCTGCGCTCGCTGCTATCGCGGCAGCCATTGCGGCTGAGCACGATGGTGCGGGAGCCGTGGTGCGCGGCGCAGGTGCTGCTATTAGGGTGGGTGGCGCTCTCATATCTGAGCGCTTTGTGGTCGGGCGCGCCTGGGACCACGCTGGGACAGGCTACGCTCTATGCGCTGGCACTGGCGTGGGCGCTGGCCGTCGGATGGACAGCGTGTCAACGCGACCTCGGCTGGATTCTGGGCGGAATCGTCGCGGTGTCGGCCGCCGGCGCGCTACTGACTGTCTGGTATTTCTTTGAACGCAACCCGCATCACCGTCCCGGATTCCCACTTGGGAACCCCGGCGTTGTCGCGGCGATGCTCATGCCGGCGATTCTGATCGTCACGAACGCGGTCATTTATGAGATCGAGCAACGGCTGCGTGGCGGCGCATGGCGGCCGTGGCTGTTGGCCGGTTGCATCGTGGTGCTGCTGCCGCTGCTGTGGGCGTTTCACCTGGCCGATGCCCTGGCGGCCAAGCTCGGGCTGGTCATGGGATTGGCGATGATGGTCTTTCTGCGCGTCGAGCGGCGAACCCGCTGGATCGTCGTCGTGACCTTCATCGCTTTGCTCGTGGGAGGGATCGGCTACCGCTTCAGCAGCGGGGGAGATCTTGGCATGGGACGCAGCGCCAGCGCCCGCTTTCGCCTGTACACGTGGCGCTATGCGACCGTGCTGTGGCAACACCGCGCGCTGCTCGGCTTTGGGGCGGGCGAGTACCCGCGGTTGGCGAACGAGCTGTCGATCGAGGATGAGCTACTGGACCCGGCCGCCTTCATGGCGCCGATGCGCGGCCATGCGCACAACGAACTGTTCGAGGTGCTGGCGGAGATCGGGCTGGTCGGTGGGGTGACGTTCGTCGCGGGGCACATGGCCACTTTTGTCGCCGCCCTGGCTCTGCTGCGCCGCGAGTTGCCGCAGCGCACGCGCGTGATGGTGATCAGCCTGTTGGCGTGCTTGTCGGCATTGGCGCTGGAGTCGATGGGGAGCGTGAGTCTGCGCCTGCCGGGCGTACCGGCGTTGTTCTTCACACTCATCGGGCTGGTGTGGATGCTGGGGCGGTCTGACTCGCGCGGCGAGGCACTGGAGGCTGCCATCTGGCAGCATGTCGCCCCCGAACGGCAGCGGCGTGGTCGCATGTGGCCGCCGATCGTCGCGGCGGTGGTCATGGTGGCAGCGTTCGGGGCCGGCTACGCCACGTTGCGCAACTGGTCGGGTGTGCGACACGAACAAGCTGCCTGGGCCGCGGCGCGCAGCGGTGAGTTGCGCCTCGCGCACGACGAGACGGTGCTGGCCGAGCAACGCCTGTTTGATCCCGTCCGCCGCATCGGAGCCGGGCTTGACGCGGTTCAGTACCTGTGCGGTATGGCCGGCAATGCCTGTGACACACTGGTCCGTTCCATGAAGGCGAGCGGCCAGGTGGACGCGAAGCAGCGCGAGGCCGTGATCCGGCTGCTTCAGGAAGCGTACGCGGCTGCCACTGACTTTGACGAGCGCGTGCCGCGCTTGGGAGACGTGGCTGCGTGGCGGGCGCGGTGTGCCGAAAGGCTCGAAGCGTTATACGCGCCGGTGGACGCCGAGCAGGCACATCGTTGGCGTCTGCTGGCGGAGCAGGCGTGGAACTGGCAGCGCCGGCATAACCGCTATGACGTGGAAGCGCTGCTGGCATTGATGCGTTATACGCATGAACTGGCGCCGCGGCTTGTGTTGCTGCGCGACGCGCTGCGGATGGGTGATCCGACCGACGCTGTGTGGCTCAGCGCGCTGCGAGACGTGGCGCGGGAGCGTGGGTTCGAACACGTGCTGAACCAGATGTTGCAGGCCGCCGGGCCGATCGACCCGAAGACGGACGTCGACGCAATTGTGGCGTCGATGGCGCCGGAAGCGTATCGGCTGTCGGCGGCGTGGCGGTCACTGCGCGGCGATAATCGCACCGCGGCCGAGCAGGCGGCGCGGGCGGCGCGGCTGTATTTGCCCTTGCGGGCACGCTTCCCGGAACTGTACTCGCGGACGCTCAGCGAACAGGCCGCCTACGAGTTTCTGGACGATCCGGGCAAGGCGAGCGCCGCGGTGGAGTTGATGGACCGGGCGCTGGCGGCGTTGCCGGTGATTCAGATTCAGCAGCTCGATGCGCTGGCGCGGCCGTTCAGGCTGGAGCTGGCGCGGTATCTGCTGGCCGCGGGTGACGAGGCACGGGCGCGGACCGCGTTGAGCGAGGCGGGCGAACAGCCGGATAACGCCTTGCCGAATGCGTATGTGACGCTGGCGCAGATGTTCGTGCGTGTACCGCCGGAGCGGCGGCCGGCGGATGTGACGCGTTGGCTACGGCGGGCGATCGAGTTGCGCCCCAAGCATTTTGGGGCGTGGAGTTGGCTGGCGTATGTCGCGGCCGAGAGCGGGCAGGTCGACGCTGTGGCGGCGGTGCTGAAAGAGGCCGAGAGCGGTGGCGTGCCGGCGGCGGGGATCGCGCGGATTCGGCAAGACCTGGGCGAGCGGTTTCCGGATTTGCGCGAGCAGCTTGGGCCGCCGGAATGACGATAGCGGCGCCGCGTTTGTGTTGCGTGGGCGCCGAGTTGGTGAAACAGAGTGCTTCATAGGAGTGCCCACCATGCAGATTGGATACACGACACTGAGCAACCTCGCGCGGGTGCGCGATTTCAAATCGCTGCGCGCCAGCAGCTTCGATCGCACGGGCGGCAATAAGGACGCCATTCCGATCAAGCCCGGCAAGAGGCTTGTCGTCGCCGACATCGACGGGCCGGGTTGCATCAAGCATATCTGGTCCACCAACGGTATGGCGCATGACCGCGACGCCATGCGCAGCACGGTTCTGCGCATCCGGTGGGACGGTGAGAAGACGCCCAGCGTCGAAGTACCGCTGGCAGATTTCTTCGGCGGCGGATTCGGCATCTGCAAGGACTTCTGGTCGCTGCCGTTGCAAATGAACCCGCAGGGCGGACGGGGAATGAACTGCTGGTTCCCGATGCCGTTCGCGAAGCACGCCCGCATCGAGGTGCATAACGAATGGCACGAGCCGTTCGATTTCTTCTATTACATCGACTACGAGAAATACCCGGCGTGGGAGCAGGAGCTGGCGTATTTTCACGCGCAGTGGCGGCGTGAGAATGCGACGACGGGCTGGGGCGTGAAGGACATCAAGGGGCCGCCGAACGTTGAGAACCTGCGGGAGTATTGGCGTACGCCGAATACTACCGGAGCGGAGAACTACGTCATTCTGGAGGCGCGAGGGAACGGGCAGTATGTCGGGTGCCATCTGGACGTGGACTGCTTCCATCGCGAGAAGAACGACTGGTACGGTGAAGGCGACGACATGATCTTCATCGACGACGAGCCGTGGCCGCCGAGCCTGCACGGCACGGGCACCGAGGATTACTTCTCGACGGCGTATTGCCCGCGTGATGTCTACAATTCGCCGTACTGCGGGATTACGCAGTACAACGGCACGGATTGGGGGCCGCAGGAGACGCATTGGCCGTTCCGCGGTAAGAACTCGCTGTACCGGTTCCATGTTGAGGACCCGATCAGGTTCGAGAAGTCGATCCGCGTCACGATCGAGCACGGTCACAACAACAAGTTGAGCAACGATTACAGCAGCACGGCGTATTGGTATCAGTTCGAGCCGCATGGGAAGTTCCCGAAGCTCTTGCCGGCGACCAAGCGTATCGCGCAGCCGGATTTCCCGGTGTTTCAGGCGGCTCCGGGGACACCGCCGCGTCCACCGAAGACGGCGACGCAGACGCCGAAGCGCGGGAAGCGCAGATGAGAGGCTGATCGCGGCAATGTAGCGGCCGACATCTCGTCGGCCGCTACATTGGGGTGCCCCGCCCTTTTGAGGGTGGGGGACTGATTTGGAGTCTGGTGGGCTATCAAGTTCGCGTCAGTCCCCCACGGTTAAAACCGTGGGGCACCCGGGCCGCTACATTGGGGTGCCCCACCCTTTTAAGGGTGGGGGACAGACCCTTGAGTCGCCGTCAGTCCCCCACGGTTGAAACCGTGGGGCACCAGTTGGTGAGGCTATGCCGAAGAACCTTTACATCATCGACGGACACGCCCAGATCTATCGTGCGTATTACGCACGCATGGGAGAGTTGAACGCGCCGAGCGGGGAGCCGACGCGCGCGACGCACGTCTTCTGCCAGATGTTGCTCAATCTGATCCGCGATCGGCAGCCTGATTACCTCGTGATGGTGCTCGATGCGGACGAGACCAAGCTGATTCGGCGTGAGCTGTACCCAGAGTACAAGGCGCAGCGCGAGCCGCCGCCAGAGGATCTGCCGGTGCAGACGCGGCGGATCGTGTCGATTCTCGAAGTGGCACGCGTGCCGATTCTGCGGATGGAGCGTTACGAGGCGGACGACATCATCGCGACGCTGGCGGCGCGTTTCGGCGGGCCAGACCTGCACATCAATGTTGTCAGCCGGGATAAGGACCTTGAGCAACTGCTGAGCGACCACATCTCGCTGTATGACCCGATGAAAGATGAGGTCGTTACGCCGGCGAAGCTGGTCGAGCAGAAAGGCTGGTCGCCGGAGCAGGCGATCGAGGCCCAGATTCTCACCGGCGACACGGTGGACAATGTGCCGGGCGTGCCGGGGATCGGGCCGAAGACGGCAGCGAAGCTGCTGGAGAAATACGGCTCGGCCCAGGGGGTGGTGGATCACGCCGATGAGCTCACGCCGAAGCAGCGTGAGAACGTGCTGGCGTTCGCGCCGCGGATAGAGCTGACGCGTAAGCTCGTGACGCTCGATCACGCGGTGCCGATCGAACTCGACCTCGAAGCAGCGGTGTGCACGCGGTTTGACTGGGCGGCTGCGCGGCCGATCTTCGCCGAACTCGGCTTTCGGCGACTATTGGAGCAATTGCCGGGCCTAGAGGACGGCGACGATGCAACGGCCGCCGTGCCGGCAGTGCCGGGCGACGCGGCGGCCAAGCTGTGTGAGCCGGACGGCGGTGATTACCAACTCGTCAATACACCCGAAGCGCTCGACAAGCTCGTCGCCGAACTCGCCAAGCAACCCGAATTCGCCGTCGATACCGAAACCACAGGCATCAGCGCCATCGACTCCGACATGGTCGGTCTGTCACTATCATGGGAAGTCGGCCGCGGATATTACGTCCCCGTGCGGGCGGCGATGGGGACGGTGCTGCCGCTGGAATTGGTGCGGGCGAAGCTCGGCCCGCTGCTGGCTGATCAGCGCATTCGCAAGGTCGGCCAGAACCTCAAGTATGACCTGATCGTGCTGCGCAACGCCGGCCTGCCGGTCGCCGGGCCGATGTTCGACACGATGATCGCGGCGTTTCTGACGCTGCCGGAGCGCTCATCTTTCGGTCTGGACAAGCTGGTGCGTGATCTGATGGCGCACGAGATGATTCCGATCACCGATTTGATCGGCAAGGGGCGTGACCAGTTGCGGATGGACCTGGTGCCGCTGGAGCACGTCGCCGAGTACGCCGCCGAGGACGCGGATTACACGTGGCGGCTGCGGTTGTTGCTCGAACCGAAGCTGGAGCCGCTCGGCGGGGCGCGTCTGTTTGACGAGATCGAGATGCCGCTGGTGTCCGTGCTGACGGAGATGGAATACAACGGCGTACAGCTCGACGCCGACTTTCTGGTGGACATGGGGCGCGGCCTCGCCCGGCGAGTCGATGAGTTGGAGGCGAAGGCTCATAAACTCGCCGGCCGGCCATTCAACCTTGATTCGCCCAAGCAGCTTGGCGAAGTGCTGTTTGACGAGTTCAACTTTCGCGTCGTGCGGCGGACCAAGACGACGCGTTCGACCGACGCGGACACGCTGGAAACGCTGGCGCGCGAGACGGACCATGAACTGCCGAAGCTCATGCTCGAATACCGCGAGATTCAGAAGCTGCGCGGCACGTATGTAGATGCCCTGCCCGGCGATCGGTCACGCCGCACCGGGCGGATTCATACGAGTTTTCACCAGACCGGCGCCATCACGGGGCGGCTGTCGAGCAGCGAGCCGAACCTCCAGAACATCCCCGTGCGCACCGAGATGGGGCGCGAGATCCGCCGGGCGTTTGTACCGCGCACGCCGGAAGAGCGTCTGATCGTCGCCGATTACTCACAGGTCGAGCTGCGCGTGTTGGCGCATTTCTGCGAGGACGAGGCGCTTATCCGGGCGTTTTCCGAGGACCGTGACATTCACGCGTTCGTCGCGTCGCAGGTCAATGGCGTGCCGCTGGACGAAGTGACGAAGGAAATGCGTGCCCGGGCCAAGACGGTGAACTTCGGGATCATCTATGGCCAGACGGCGTTCGGGCTGTCGCAGTCCACGAGCATGAATCGCGGCGAGGCGCAGGCGTTCATCGACGCGTATTTCGCCCGCTATCCACGCATCCAGGCGTTCATCGACCGTTGTGTGGAAGATGCCAAACGCGACGGCTACGTGCGGACGATCCTCGGGCGCCGGCGGCCGATCAGCGACATCAGCTCGGGCAACGCCAATGTCCGCGCCCAGGCACAGCGGCTCGCGGTCAACACCGTCGTGCAAGGCTCGGCCGCCGACCTGATCAAGACGGCGATGGTCAATCTCGACCGGCGCATCCGCGCAGAGCAACTGCCGCTGCGGATGCTCATCCAGGTCCACGACGAACTCGTCTGCGAGGCGCCCGCCGACCGGGCTCCGGAGATGGCCGATATCGTGACCGCTGTCATGACGGGCGCAATGAAGCTGCGTGTGCCGCTGAAGGTGGACACCGCCATCGGCCGCACCTGGCTGGAAGCCAAGTAAAGCGCGCGCAGCAGAGCACGAAGCGGCAGCACGGGGCACATTGCCTTTGTCCGCCGCCCGCGTTTCCTGTCGTATTCACCGGTCAGCCCACCGAATATCGGCCCCCAAAACCACACAAACCCACATTCCACGGCAGAACCTCCAGCGGGCTCACGCGTATAAGGTTCCAGGATTCGAGTGAGCGTTCATTCGAGGAGAGCGGCTGGCCGCGACGCGAGGCGGACCAGCCGCGTCTCTTTGCGCGCCGGCCGCAACTTCTGATAAACTGCACCGCCACCGGCCAGATGCCGGTCCACAATCAGGTACAGTCCGACATCGAGAATGTGAGACCTCGCCGTGCTTGAACCACTGACCGAACTGCAACGCCGCGTGCTGGGCGTGCTCATCGAGAAGGCCTTGGCGCAGCCGACGTATTACCCGTTGACGCTTAACGCGTTGGTCACCGGCTGCAATCAGAAGTCGAATCGCGATCCGGTGATGGAACTGGACGAGGCGACGGCGTGGGACACGCTGGAAGAGCTGCGCAAACGCGAGTTGGCGTCCCGTGTCTTACCGGGCGCCGGTTCGCGCACCGACCGTTTTCGCCACGACGCCGGCCGCAAGCTTGGCTGGAGCGTGCCGCAACTGGCGATCATGGCGGAACTGCTGTTGCGCGGCCCGCAGACGGTTGGCGAACTGCGGACGCGCTGTGCGCGCATGCGCAAGTTCGAGAGTGTTGAGGCGGTCAGCGCCGAGTTGGACGCACTGGCCGGCGGCGACGCGCCGGTGGTGGCGATGATGCCACGCGCTGCAGGACAAGCCGCCGCCCGGTTTCGCCACTTGCTCTACGAGCCGTGC
>JAFGRR010000206.1 GCA_016935035.1 Phycisphaerae bacterium
CCGGTACTCGAAGCGCTCGCGTTGCCCGGGCTCTCGGTAGGGCACGCGCCGCATCACGCCGGCCTCGGTGAGGGTGTTGAGTCGCTCGGTCAGCAGGTTGCGCGCGCAGCCGATACGGGCCAGGAATTCCTCGAAGCGTCGCGCACCGTAGAAGGCTTCACGCAGAACGAGCAGCGTCCACTTCTCTCCGACGATGTCGAGGGTGCGCTTCACCGAGCAGTTGTCGGCGCTGTAGTGCTGTCGCTCGTCGAACACGGCTCCAACGATAGCAGGGTTTGACTTTGCAACTCAGGTCAGGATATGCTGCGTTGCGCAAATAAACCCAGACTCTGAAGGCCCAAGAATTGGAGGTTCTCGCGATGCCGATGCTCGACGCTTACATTCCCGAGGACGCGCTGCCCGCCGCGGTGGAGAAGACATTGCTGGGCAGGCTCACTGACGTGTTGCTCGAGCACGAGGGAGCCGATCCGTGTAACCCGGCCGCGCGGGCGCTGGCCAAAGTGTGGCTGCATCGGCCCGCGGCCGTGCTGCATGCCGGGGAGGTGCCCACAGCGCCGCACTATCGGATCATCGCTTCGGTGCCCGAGGGCCAATTCGACGAAGACCGGCGTGCGAGCATGGTGGCTGCGGTCACCGACGCCATCCTCGACGCTGAGGACGGCCGCTACGGTCGGGACCCCTTCCGGATCTGGGTGTTCGCCAACGAGATCCCTGACGGCACCTGGGGCGGCGGTGGACGCATCGCGCGGCTGGCCGACATCGCCGGGCTGGTGTTGGGCGATGCCGGGGAAGGCCGCGCCTATGCTGAGGCCCGTTTGGGCGGTGTCGCACGGTCGGTGCCAGCCTAACTAAGAAGTCCTAAGCGTCCTAAGCAGTCCTAAGCACCCATGGTTTGAGGATGGGAAACGCATTGAGAGTCCGCGGTCGAAGCACGGCCCGAACCCTGGGAAATTCATCAACGATGGGCGGGTCGTTCATCGGTGGGTACACCCGGCCGAGTATTGGGCTGGGGTTCGTAGCCCAGCGCGGAGTGACGCCGTTTGTGGGCTCTTCCGGAATTAGAGTGCGTCGATTCGTTGGGCGAGGTTGCCGCAGTGCAGCAGTGAGCGGATTCGGTAGTGGGTCAGGTTCCTGAATCCGAGGGCGTTGCGGCGTAGTGCTTCGAGCCGGCCGTTGATGGCTTCGGTGGGGCCGTTGGATGCGTGGTGGTCGAAGTAGGCCAGCACGTCGGCGCGGCGCCGCCACAGGGCGCGACCGAGTTGAGCCAGTTCTTCCAGTGCGTCGGGCACGCCGCTGCGCAAAGTGCTGATGATCGCGGTCATCATCGCCTTGCCGCGGCGCCGGTCGGGGTGGGCGTAGGCGGCGATCAGGCGTTGATAGAAACTCCAGCACAGCTGCACGGCGAGATGGTTCTGGTCAGCGAACACGGCTTCCAGCCGGGCTTTTCGGCGCGCACTGAGCAGAGGCAGCCGAGTCCGCAGGATGCGTCGTACCCCTAGACTGCACCCGCGGATAACCGCACCCTCACCCGCACTCCATTTCCGGAAGAGCCGGTAACTCGAATCCCGGTCTGCTGGATGCGTTGTTGGGCATTTTCAGTGGCCCAGGTAACTCTCCCTCCGAGAGCGTGGTGGGGCCGAGGCGTCGAGCGAGTTACATCGGACGGCGCTTCGGCTCTACTGTTTGTGCAAGCACTTGCCTTGACGCCACCCAGGCGCGGGTGAACAGAACTGGCATGTGCGCCGATTTTCTCTGTGCCCAAAATCCAGGCGCGGACGTCGTCAGATGGCTCCGAAGCGGCAGCCACCCCGTTGTGTGGGCGCCTGGGCCGGTCGGTTCGATGCACCGCTGACCGTGAACCCGCGGCAGCTCTATCGCGAACGCGGCCCGAAGGTCCTGCTTCTCGCTGCTGCAGTTGTCGCCGGTGCGGCTGTCGTGGCGGCGAAGAGAGCCCGGTACGTCTGCCCGTTGCGCACGCGCATTGAGGTTGAACCGATCGGAGTCGCGGCTCCCTTGACGGCTTCGTCGGTAGCGGTTGCGTCCCAAAGGGTCTCGTAGAACGGATGTGGGATCAGGTCCGCGCTTGGCTGCAGGTCACTGATCGTCCAGGCCTGCACCACCGAGCCGTCGACAAGCTGCCCCTCAGTGCCGAGCGGCTGTGTGGTCAGGCCGCTGAGCGCTTGCGGACTCCGGATGAGTTGCGGCGTATCAGATTACCGTTGCCGGTAAACCCATTGGCAACAAGAGGCCGACTGCGCAGGAGGTCGCGGCGGCGCTTTTCAGAGCACCACTGTCAGCGGGGCAAGTTCAGGCCGCATTGTTCGGCATTGGATCGTCAGTCAGTCATGCCTTTGCTATGAGATCTCACCAGCGCGGACACGACGCGGGGCTGCAGCAAAAGCGCTTCTGCAGCCCCGCGCTGTACCGCGAAGAGGTCCTGCCTGCTTCCAGGCGCTAGAAGCCCAGGCGCAGGAGTCCGACCCGCCCGTTCCCGACGTTGACGGCACCTAGGTTGAAGTTGCCGACCTGGACCAGTCCCTGGTTGGCGTTGCCCACGTTGACCAGACCAGTGTTGCCGTTGCCGATATTGGCGACACCCCGGTTGAGGTTGCCCAGGTTGGCGATGCCCTGGTTGCCCGATCCGCCGAGCAGGCCGTTGGCGATGCCGCTGTTCAGCCCGCCGGGGCCAAGCAGGTTGTTGGCGATGCCGCTGTTGCCCACCCCGCCGTTGAGAATCCCGGTGTTGCCGGTCCCGCTGTTGAGCAATCCGTCGTTACCCGGAGAGAAGTTGATGCCGCTCTCGGCCGAGGCTGCACCGGCCCCGACGAGGGCAATGGCGCCCGCACCTACCAGCGAAGCGCCGAAGAGTAGTGACGATCGGAGAAAGGACATGGCTGCTCCTTTAGCTGAGCCTGGATGTTGACGGATGAAGATTAAACTACGACCACCACCTTCGGTAAGGGGCTGGCAAAAATCGATAGCAAAGTCTGTGCGATCAACAGCAATTACATCCTGGCGATGCGGCAACATCTGTCTTCCTACGAAAGCAATGCAGGTTAACGACGCGATATTGACGCCCCGATCGATTGACTGGCAACGGTCTGCGACCTGAGCGGCTAAGTGCAATACCCTCCGGGCCTTCAAGCTGGCAAATCGACGAGACGATCTCCCGCGGATTCGGTAGGTACCGGATGCGGCGGCATGGGAATAGACCAACATTTGCCGTCGGGCACCATGATCGGACTGGATCAACGGTCACGAAGGCAGCTGGCAACCGCTCGCCGGCGTCTGAGGAAGGGTTGCTAAGCCGGAGTGAGCTCGACGCCGGCCAGCGCCACGGCGTCGTCACGCTCGGGAGCGGTCACGACGGCCCGGAAGCCGTCGCCGTCCTTCCAGATGCTCGCCTTGAGCGTCTCGCCCGGGAACACCACGCCGGCGAACCTGGCGCCGTAGCTGCCGACCTGTGCAACATCGCCGTCAAGGAGTGCGTCGACCATCGCTTTGCACGTCATGCCGTAGGTGCACAGCCCATGCAGGATCGGCTTGGGAAAGCCGGCCGCGGCGGCGAAATCAGGATCCGAATGCAGCGGGTTGCGGTCACCGCACATCCGGTAGAGCAGGGCCTGCTGCGGCGACACCGGGATCGTGAGCTCCGAATCTGGCGTGCGCTGCGGCGGCTCCGACGACGTCGACGGTCCCCGCTCGCCGCCGAAACCGCCTTCACCGCGGGCGAATATCGACCGCTTCTGCGTCCACAGCAGCGTACCGTCGGGCGCAGTCACCGTCGTCTCCGACCAGATCACCGCGGCCTTGCCCTTGTCCCAGATGTCGGTGAAGCG
>JAFGRR010000207.1 GCA_016935035.1 Phycisphaerae bacterium
GAAGCGTAAGATGACGCAGACCCAGGCGGACTACTACGAGTTTCTCGAAATCGAGCCGATTCTGGACGATCTGCGCAGCGGTGCGGATGACGCCGACGGCAGCCGGGCCTGGGCGCAGGCCGGTGCCGATGCTGCCCATGACGAGGTGCAGCGGCTCCAGGGCGAGGTGGCCGCGCTGGAAGCTGAGCTGGCCAAGATCCAGGAGCAGTTGCGCGTCGCACGCGACGAGCGGCTGACGCTCGAGAGCGAGAGCTTCACCGCCGGCGATGACGCCGCGTTTGCGCGATTCCGCGACAAATACCTGGCGGTGTTCGACCGGATGCGTGATTTGGAGCAGACCGAACAGCGGCTCATGTATGGCAGCATGTCCGGTGAAGGTGACGAGGCGGAAGTGGTGCTTGGGCTGGACGCGCTGCAGCGTGAGTTGGCGCTACAGCAGGAACTGGCCGAGCGGTATGACGCCGCCGTCGCGGCGCTCGACCGCCGTATCGAACACATGCAGGTTGCCTCGGACGAGGCGCATAGGGGCGTGGTTGACTACAGCGAGCGTCTGAAGGCACATCAGGCCGAGTTGGAAGCGATGCTGCCGGAGATGGGCAAGCTGGCGCAGCAGGCGTTCGACGCGGAGATCGAGGCGTTGTCATCCGCCGCCGCGGCACGGCAGGCGTTTTCACAGGCGAACGAGGCCATCCGCAAGTGGAAGGCGGACGCGCGTCAGATAGAAGACCCGGAGGGTACGAACGCTCGGTTGACCATGATCAAGGGTGATCGGTACTCGGAGCAGCTTGGCGCCAGCGCCGAGGCGGCCGCCCGCATGCTTGAGGGTCGCATTCACTGGCACCGTTTCGACGGTCTGGCGCGGCAGATCGACGCCTTCAAGCGTCTGACCGATCTTGTCGGCACGGGCACGTTCGAGGAGACCAAGCTGCGCGAGGCGATGCAGACGGCTCGCGATGAGGGCACGAAGACTCTCGACCAGGCTGTGACGCTGTATCAGGGGCTCGCCGGCGGACCGGCCGAAACAAGCTGGGTGCACAAGTCGTCCCTGGCGGCGACGTACTACCTGTTGTCGAAGTTCAACGAGGACCAGCGCGAGACACTGGAGTTGCAAGCCGCCGAGACGCTTGATACCGCTGTCACGCCAGGCGAGAAGAGCCCGTACGTGGCGGACCAGGTGCGGTTCCGCGATTACCTCATCAAGAAGACAGGCTACGCCGCGCCGACCCGGAACGAGACAACCGACGAGCCAGCGGAAGAGCTTCCTGACGCCGGGAGCTAGCACATTCCGTAGTGGCCGACATCTCGTCGGTCGTTTGCGCGGACAATAAGCGGAACGTCTGGCCTGGGGCCTGGACGTTCCGTTTGCGTTTGGCTTACGTTGCGGTAGTCACAGCAACGCCGCCGTATCGCTTGCCGGGTGAACGCACGGCTCACAGAGTCGTGGCACGCGGGGGAGATGCCGCTTCAGATACGATTGCCGAGCTAATCGGCGACGAAGATGCGCTGGTTGGTGCCGCCGGAGCCGACCTGGACTCGGGTCGTCCGCAGGCACTTGGGGCAGCGGACGACGTAGAACGACTGATCGGGCCGCCGGTATGCACGCGTGTACACGCCGCAACAGCGGAAAAGGATGCCGAGATGAGGACGTCGTTCGACGTCATCGTCGGCTGTGTCGTAGGTGTCGATACGTGGATTATCGGACACGTGCTGACTCCGATAAGGACATTGATCTGATGGCACGTATCGGCGGGGTTCGGACATGACTTGATTGACTGTTGACGGTCGGCGTTGTGTGCGTGGGCTTGCTCGGGAGCTTGCGGCAAGAGGAGCCTCGGGCTTCAGCCCGGACGGTCCCACGACCGCCGCAGGCGTCCCGTGCCCATGAACGCTTGTTCAGCCAAGTTGGCGAGCCGCTGAGACGAAGCGGCGGATGGCGTCGGGGTCCTTGATCCCTGGCGACGACTCAACGCCGCTGGCGACGTCCACGCCCGCGTAGCCGTGCCCCGAGACGATCTGGGCGACGTTGCCGGGGTTCAGGCCGCCGGCGCACCATATCGGAACGTAGCAGTCGGCCAGTTGGCCGGCCACCGCCGCCAGACAGTCGTAGCCGGGGTGCTCGCCGAGTTTGGGGGAGTCGAGCAGGACGGCGTCGATGGTGGCGCCAGTGTCGCGGGCGGCTTCGAGATACTCTTGCAGCAGATCCACGCTGCCGACGCCACTAATTTCCCAGGCCTTGATCACGTGCAGGCCGGGGTGCTGGGTTTGCAGATACCGAACCATTGCTACCGGCTCGGAGCCGTGAAGCTGGACCCATTGAGACGGTACCTGCCTCAGGGCGGCCGCGATCTCGTCGTACGGCTGGTTCATGAAGACGAGCACAGGGTGCAAGGTGGACGGCAGGGCGGCGGCGATGAGGGCGGCGTCGGCGAGCGCGACCTGACGCCGACTCGCGGCGCGGATCAGGCCGATGAAGTCGGCGCCGGCCTCGGCGGCGACGCGTGCGTCTTCGAGCCTCGTGATTCCGCAGACCTTCACGTGCATGGTCGCTCCAGCGGGTCGGGCGTTTGGGGCAATCGTGTGGCGGCAGACACCCGTGTCCGACGTTGTTTTTGCGCGGCGACTGAAGATGGCCGACGAGACGTTGGCCGCTACACTCGGCTCGCGCGTCATCAGCTCACACCGTGGTTTCGATTATAACCGCCGGTGTCGCGCGGGCGGCTTTCCCGTATCATCTCCCGTCATGTTAATGGTTGTAATCGCGGTGCTTTCGATCGCGCTGGCCCGGCCGGAGTTCGGCTGGGTAACCCAGCCGGTGGCCGTGCTCGCGCTGGTCCTGGCGGCGACGCTGGTGCCGCCACTGGTGACGCGGTCGGTCAGTCGGCGCGCGCTGCGCTTGCTGAATCTGCACCCGGCTGAGCCGGGGCACGGGCAGTACGCGCTGGGACGCGGGCTGGGGCTGGTGCGCTGGTTGCTTGGTGGGTTGCACGCCGGCGTGCTGGCGCTGACCTCGTGGCCGGAGTTATGTGAACGCATACCGGTCGTCGGCGAGTGGTTTGTCCTGCCGACGCTGCTGGCGATCGGCCCGTTTCTCATCTCGATCGTGCTGGTGTGGGTTTTTGCGTATCCGGCCGAGCGGGCGGTTCGCCACGTCGCGATGGAGGTTTACCTTTTTCGCGGCAAGCCGGTTCAGCCCGTCTGGACGATGGTCGAATTCCTGACCTACAAGCTCCGCCATGATGTGCTCATCATTCTCATCCCGATGGCGATCATCCTGGCAGCGCATGACCTGATAAGTTGGAAGGCTCGCGCCATTCGCCAACTGGCGGACATTCAGATTCTGCCCGATCTGCTGCTCGGCGCTGTCGCTGTGGCGGTGGCGACGATCACGCCCGAGATCATCCGGCACGTCTGGCACACGCGGCGGCTGCCGGAAAGCCCGCTGCGTGACCGACTGGTCGAACTCGGTCGCCGCCTGGGCGTGCGCTGCCGGGAGATCCTGGTCTGGGAGTCTGGTGGGGCGCTGGTGAACGCGGCGGTGATGGGCTTTGTGGCTCCGCTGCGTTACGTGTTGATAACGGACACGATGCTGGAGCAAATGTCGGATCAGAAGGTCGAGGCGGTCTTCGGCCACGAAGCCGGCCACGCCAAGCAGCATCACATCATCTACTTTATGCTGTTCGCGCTGATCAGCGGCTGCGTTCTGATGGTGTTCTCCGTACCGCCGACGGGATTCACGCGGACGCAGTACCAGTTGTTGTCCGTGGTGCTCGGGGCGCTTTTGCTGGTGAAGTGGGGCGTGGTGTTCGGCTGGATTTCGCGGCGTTTCGAGCGGCAGGCGGACGTGTACGGCGTGCGGACGCTGGCGCTGTCGGGGCTGCCGTGTTTGCAGTCATGCGCGCTGCACGGCGAGACGGCCGCCGACGCGACTTTCGATCAGTTGCACATGTCAGCGTCCCAAGCGTCGGATTCGCGTGGCGTGGCAAGCGCGAATCCGGGGCTATCGCCGACATCATCGGCGGCCCCGTTGTGTCGCACCGCCGCGCACGTCTATGGAGCGACGCTGCATGACGTGGCGTTGCTAAACGGCATTCCGCCGGAGTCGAGCAGTTGGCGACATGGGTCAATCGCGTCGCGTGCCCGGCAGGTGCAGGTTTACGCATCAGACTCGGCGGCGCTGCTGCGTTTCGAGCGCCAGGTGGCCTTGGTCAAACTGTGCATCGCGGTAGCGGCGGTCATCGCGACGGGCTGGGCCATCGTCGAACTGGACTTGTGGAAGCTAGTCACACGCTGGTTCTAACGAGACGGCACGTGGCGTCAGGCCTCGGCTGCTGACGTTGCACCTTCCGCGAACTCGTGCCGATCGTCACTTGGCTGATATTGGCTGCGTTGGCCGTAGGGCTAGCATGCGATCGAGCGCCACCTTGGACCAGTGCCGCGTCTCGGTGTCGACGCTGACTTGGTTTGCAATCTCGCCGGCCGCCAGCCGTTCCAGGCACCAGTACAGGTGTCGCAAGTCGATGCGGTACATCGTCGTGCACAGGCAGTGTATGCCGGCCAGCGATCGCACGTGCTTGTCGGGATTTTCCAGAGCGACCCTCTTCACGAGATTGTGCTCGGTGCCGATCGCCCAGTACGAGCCGGCGGGGGCCTTGTTGACGGCCTGGATGATGTACTCGGTGCTGCCGACCAGATCCGCCGCCTGGCAGACCTCCCACGCACATTCCGGATGCACAATGACGTTGTACGGTTCGTCGAGCTTGCGCACCGCGTCGATCTGCGCCTTGGTGAACAGGCCGTGCACCGAGCAGTGCCCCTTCCACAGGATGAAACGCGCTGCCCGCACCTGCTCGGCGGTCAGGCCACCGTTGCGCTGGGCCGGATCATAGATGATCATGCTACCCAGCGGAAAGCCGAGGGCGTACGCCGTGTTGCGGCCGAGATGCTGATCCGGAGCGAACAGGATCTTGTGTCCACCGTCACCGTTCGGCGTGCCGCCGTGCAGTGCCCACTCGACCACCAGCTTGGCATTTGAGCTGGTGCAGCAGGCCCCGTCATGCCGGCCGACGAACGCCTTGACGGCAGCGGACGAGTTCACGTACGTGATAGGCGTAATCGGCGTGCCGTCCTCGGCGCCTTCCAGAAACTGCCACGCATCCTCGACGTCGTCGATATCCGCCATGTCCGCCATGCTGCAGCCCGCCGACAGATCCGGCAGAATTACCCGCCGCCTGTTGTCGGTCAGAATATCCGCCGACTCTGCCATGAAGTGCACGCCGCAGAAGACGATGAACTCGGCGTCCTTCTGCTCGGCCGCGAGTTGCGACAGCTTCAGACTGTCACCGCGCAGGTCGGCGAACTCGATCACGTCCTGCTGCTGGTAGTGGTGCCCGAGGATGACGAGACGCTTGCCAAACTGCTCCTTGAGCCGGCGGATGCCCGCCCGCAGTTCATCATCGCTGAGTTGCTGATACCGATCGGCCAGGGGTAGTTGATACAGCATGCGTGTTTTGCTCGCCGGCGTAATGGATCATCCTGCTCAACCTGTATGATAGCGCTACTCACCGCCCGATTCCAGGTTAGCGCTTGGCACGAGTATCTTATGTAGCGGCCGCCCCCCCGTGGCGGCCGTAGTGTCTTCGCACGTTTCATGCGGCAGCGTCACCAATCCCTACGCCCGTGCCGCCCTCGAACGCCGGATCTCCAACGCCGCCAACACCACCCCGCTCCCCAGCATATCCATGCCCCAATCCGCGAAATCCGCTGATCGCCCCACAACCGGCTGCGTGATTTCATCAAATGCCGCATAGGCCGCGATGATAACGGCCAGCTTCCACACCAGCGCTCGCGTCGGCGGCCGGTGCAGCGTTTCGGCAAACAGCCACAGCACCAGCGCCAGAATCGCAAACGCCACCAAGTGTGCCGTTTTGTCGCCGCCGGGCACCTCTCCATGCAGGCTCAGATGTGGAAAGTGAGTGGAGCAGAAGAGGAAGATCCAATACGCTGGCAGCATCCGCCGCCAGAAGTGCGCCCAGGGTGTGACGCGCCCACCGGATGACGACGTGCTCACGACGCCATGACCTCGGGCGAATCGGGGGGAGTGCTCTCCGGTTCGGGCGGAGTACCGTCAGCTTCGGGTTCGCTGGTCGCCAACGCCTCGGCCACGGGTGGCAGCGGTGGCGGTCCGTCGGGCATTCCCAACTGCGCGATCGCCATGGCCAGCGGCAGCGGTGGCGGCTCGATCATCGCCAGAATCTCGCCCGCCAGCGCCATGTAGTCCTCGGCGCCGTTGCTGCCCGGGGCATAGTCGAAGATCGTCTGCCCGAAACTCGGGCACTCGGCCAGTTTGATATTCCGCCGAATGTGCGTCTCGAACACGCGCGCCCAGTGCCACGCGTCTTCAGGGCTCGAATCGCGAATGAACTGCTGCACGTCGCGCGTGACCTCCTGGGCCAGGCGCGTGCCGGTTTCGAACATCGTGAACAGGATACCCGAGACGCGCAGGTGCTCGCTTAACGCCCCGCGCACCAGCGACACCGTCTGAAGCAGCTTGCCCAGACCCTGAAGCGCCAGGAAGTGCGGCTGAAGCGGGATGAGGACCTCGCGCGACGCCGCCAACGCGTTGATTGCCAGTAGCCCGAGCGACGGCGGACAGTCGAGAATGCAGAAGTCAAGCTCGTCGTACAGCGGCTGGACCGCTCTGGCCAGAATCGTCTCGCGCTCGTCCTTGCCCGAAAGCTCCAGCTCGGCCGCAACCAGGTCGAGATGCGACGGCATGAGCATCAGTCGGTCGTCTATCTGCCGCAGTGCTTCAAGGGCCGACGCGCCGCTGACCAGGACGTCGTAGACGCTCGCCTCGCCGTCGTTCAGCTCGTATCCGAGGTGCATGCTGGCGTGCGCCTGCGGATCGAGGTCGATGAGCAACACACGCCGGTCAGCGCGTGCCAACGCGGCGGCGATATTGACGGCCGAGGTCGTCTTACCGACGCCGCCTTTCTGATTGAGGATCGCGATTGACCGCATGGAGGAAGTATAAGTTGTCGTGGTCCGAACACAAAGCGGCCCTGGCCGCTGTCCAGTCTGTAGTGGCCGCTGCTATGCCCGGGCCTTGAGTGAGAACATCAGCGGCACGCTGTCGGGCCGCTCGGCGTAGTGCCAGCCGCCCCCCGGCCGCGCCGTAAACAACGGGCTCGACGGATCGATCGTGAATGGGAACTCGTGCAGGTACTCCAGCCGCAAACCCGCGTTGATCAGGGCGTTGATGATGTCCGCCAAGCTGTGGTGCCACTCATAGCTGACCCTGCGCAACTCGGCCGTTGGGTCGGCGTACGTGCCTTGCTCGGTTTCAAACCGCATCGGCTCGGCGTTGTGAAAGTACGGGTAGCGCACGCGCGGCTCGGTCACGCCGGGTGAGTCGTCATAGACCAGGCCGGCCGGGTGGAAGTCGCGGAGGTAGAAGAAGCCGCCGGGCTTGACGTAGCGAGCGGCGATTTGCCCCCAGCGCGGCATGTCGGGCAGCCAGCACAAGACGCCGGCCGATGTGTACACGATGTCGAACCGGTCATCGAGGTGATTGGGCAGGTCGTACAGGTCGCAGCAGATGAATCTGGCGTTCAGGCTTAGTTCCGTGGCCAGTGCCCGAGCCTGCACGATCGCCGGCTCGGAGAAATCCACGCCGACGACCTCGGCCCCGCGCCTGGCCCACGACAACGTGTCCTGGCCGAAGTGGCATTGCAGGTGCAGCAGACGCTTGCCGGCGACGTCGCCGACTTCACGGACGTCGATGTCCATTAGCGCGCAGCGCCCGCGTTTGAAGCCCTCGACGTCGTAGAACTCCGACGCCACGTGTATTGGCGTCATCGCGTCCCAGGACTTGCGATTGGCCTGCCGATACTCGTCCATTGCCGCCACTCCGTCAC
>JAFGRR010000208.1 GCA_016935035.1 Phycisphaerae bacterium
CGGTCACGCCCCGCCGTGGCCGGAGTTCCCGATGGACGCAGCAGCCTATCGCAAGTTGCCGCACCGCCTACTCCGGCTTGGCCGCCGTCACCTCCGGCGCCAGCGTTAGCTTGTGCGTCGCCGACTTTGTATTCCCCCGCGCGTATTCGACGTTGAACAGCCCAATGTCCATGAACGCGTAGTACCACTGGCCGCCGACCTCTGCCCGGAACATCAGTAGTCCGTTGCGGCCCACGACGTCGATGTGTCCGAACGGGTTCGGGTGTAGCGTGCAGCCGGTCTCCGTCGTGAACTCGTGCCGCACTGGCCGGTTCGGCAGCAGCAGTCTTCCGCCAGCGGTCGCCTTGCCGATGGCGATGGGCTCCTGCGGAATCGTTCCGTTGCCGGTGCCGTCCACGCCGGGGCCCTCGGCGAACTTCTTCTGATACACGCTGATCTCGGTGCCCGCGGCCAGCGGCTTGCCGTCGATCAGCAGCTCGACCGTGTTCTCCAGCGGGACGCAGTACAGATACTCGCCGAAATAGCCGCGGCGCTTGCCGTACGTCGCATTCAGGCCCGCCACGTCCATGTCCGCCAACATCGCCCCCTTGCGGCCATTTGTCCGCCCGCCGCCCATCGAACCGCCGTCCGGCTGCTTGAAGGGCTGGGCGTTGACGGTGTTGTTCTGCGGCGACAAGTCGAGCTGGTAGTCGTCGATAATGCCGAGCTGGTGCGTCAACTCGTGACACAGCGCCCACATGTACGTATTGGCGAGATTGCAATACTCGACCGCGCTGCCCGTCGGATAGTTCCAGCCGCCGTCGGTCGCGTCCGCCGGTATGAGCCGTTCCGCCGCGGGCCCGATCTTGTCCACGTAGAGGATCCGGCCGATGCGGACACGCGTCTTGGCACCCTGCGGCGCGAAGTCGTACGTCGAGGCCTGCATCATCTCGTTCATCTGATCGACAGTGCTCGCCCGCAGCCAGTCCTCGAACGAGAACGAGCCGAGCCGGTTGTTCACCTGGCTGACCTTCTCGTAGCAGCCCTTCTCGACGGTCGCCCGCAGCGTGTACGCGTCGGTCTGGAACGCGAGCAGGTTGTTCCGCTCGCTGATCTCGTCGATGCGATTGGGCGTGTCCACGCGCGCCTCGAACGCGTGCGCACCGGCCTGCCACTTCCACGGCACCGTGATGGTCACCTCTTCGTCGAGTTTGAGCGCCGGCACCTTGTCCGTCGCGAGCTTCTGCCCATCGATCGCGCAGACGAAGTCGGTCTCCGGCGACGCCACGCGGCCGACGTTTCGGACGTGCACGACGTACTTGATCTCCTCGCCTGCGTTCGGCCAGCGCTGGAGCTTCTTGGTACCGGCCTTCAGCTCGGGCCAGCCTTTCGAATAGTCGACCTCATAGCGGTGGTACGCCGGCACCTGTTCCGCCCACGTGACGGTCAGGTCCGGGCGTTCGAGTGACGTCAGCCGCCAGGAGACCGCCGGCTGGCCCGCCGCCGGCACGAACTGCATGTCGTCGAGGTACATCATGAAGCCATAGCCGCCGGTGTCGGCGTGCACCTCAACGGCGGCGATGTGCTTCCAATCAAAACCGGCGTCAAGCGCGAGCTTCCAACCGGCTTTCGCGAGGGCGTCCGTGGCGGCCGGGTCAACCGGCACGGTGAACTCGACCCAGTCCTTGAGCGTCTCCTTTAGTCGCTGCATCGTGCCGTCGTAGCGCGCGCCGCGGGCGTCCGCATCGCGCAGGATCACCCACGGATCGCCGCCCCAGCCGTTCTGGTTCTCCGTCCGCAACCAGAAGTGCAGCGCAGTGCATTGCGTGGCGTCGATGTCGAGGTCCTTAGTGTCCGGAAAATAGAGCCACGTATCGAGGCCGCTACCGGTGTCGAGCTTGACGCTCCCCGTGCCTGCACGGCGCATCTCTGCGTCGCTGACGACGACGTTCGGATGCGCCTGATCGGTGGCGCCGTAACCCCACCGCTCGGCGAAAGCCGGTTCGGTGAACTCTCCGGTATGCGTGGCGGCCTTGGGCTGCGGCTCCGCGGCAAGCCCTGCCGCCAGGGTGGTCAATCCGGTCAGAGCGAGGACAATCGCGACACGAGCGTGCATGATGAATCTCCAGGTGAAAGGGAATCTCGCAGGAGGAGTGTACGCCCGACACGCCGCATGGGCGACAGTCCGCCTTTGTCGTCGACAGCATTCCCGGTCGGCAAGGACCACGCTGTCGATGACACGCCTGCACCCGGGACGTGCGTACCGAGTAAGGGGCCATAGTCTCAGCATTCGCTCCGCGAGCGGAAAAGGGAACGCTGCATGAGAGCATCCGCCGCGGCCGCACTGTGCGGCATCGGTATGGTCGCCTTCGCGGGTGGTTGTGCCGCCGATGGTAACGACGCGTCTTGGCGTGAAGGGGTCAACTCGCCTGATGGCCGCATCCGGCTGGAGTTCGCGCTGGTCAGCGATGAAACACGTGCGCGGGCTCTGCGCTACCAGGTGACGTTCGCCGGCCGACCGGTGATTCTGGATTCACCGCTCCAGGTCGATCTGGTTGACGGCACGGTCCTTGGCGTCGATTGCACGGTCGAGGACTGGAAGACGACCACTGAGCGGACCGAGTACCGGCAGGTCCCCGGCAAACGCCGCCGGGTCATCGATTCCTACTCAGAGGGCGTCCTGAAGCTACGCGAGCTTGCCAAGCCGAACCGGCGGTGGCGAATCGTGTGCCGCGCATGCAACGACGCGGCGGCGGCCACATCACTGCGACCGGGGCACCGGCTACTCCAGGATGGTAATTGGGCGACCGTGGCGGCGAACGCCGGGAAGCGGCAGCAGCCGGCCAATGGCGATTCGTCCGGGGCCGGCGATCATGATCGGCGCGGCTAGGCCCATCAGGGCCAGATTGTATTCGAACCCGCCGGCACTCAGGAAGAAGCCGTTCTTGCCATGCACCGTCGCGATGGCCCCGATCATGATCACGATCAGCGACGCCGCCGAGAACCGGCACAGAAACCCGACAATCAGCCCCGCCCCGCCGAAGAACTCGCCGATAGCGACCGGATACCCAATCGGCCCCATATGCTCCACCGTCGCCGCCAAACCGGCCCCGCCGAACGCCCCAAACAGCTTCTGCGCGCCGTGGGCGGCGAAGATGACGCCGAGGACCAGGCGGATCACAAGCAACGCGAGTTCAACACACGGTCGATCGCGTAAGGCAGGCTTATCCACATTCATATCAGACTCCCAACAACCACGCGCCACGAATGTAGCGGCCGACGTCTCGTCGGCCGTCTTCACCCATGCCCTTACCACCGAACAGGCATGCTGCTCGTCAGTTGGATTGTAGTGGCTTCATAGTGCGCCCCGCGTGGCAATCATCGGCGTATGGCCACGTTGCCGGTCGCCAGCACTCCGCCAGCGAAATGCCCCCCGATCGATGGAGACCACGCTTGTTGACGTTTTCGCAGTCAACTCACGCGAAGAGGAGTGGTGCCTCAATCCGACGAATGGTCGCTGCCAGTTCCGGCCAGCGTTCCACGAACGGCGTGGCGCATACGCGTGCCAACTCGCGTGGCTCGATCTTGTTCAGCCCACCGCCATACACTCGACCCTCGCCGCGCAGTTCGTGCCCCGTGACGGCGCCCAGCAACTCATGGACGATCTCAGCTCGCTCCGGCCTGGCCCTAAGCATGGCCGCCAGCCCACCCACTGGGTAGAGCATTAGATAGAGATTCGTGCCAATTGCGCTCGAACGATTCCAGACAAACCGAAACGGCTGCTTGTTCTCGGAACCTCGGCCCATGTAGGTGCACAGAAACGGCGCCGGCTCACGTTGCTCCTGTCTGTACCACGGCACACGCTTGCGTACGAGGTAGCCGTCCCTTATGCCAGCCGCGTCCGCAGTCTGCAGGTACTTCCAGAGTGCAGGGTATCGAGACTCGATGACCGGTTCGGACAGATCACAGTCGATTACGCAAAGCTGTCGGTCCAACTCCGGGTAGCCATCGTCACCGGCGTACACGACGGTCGTGGCCAAGTTCCGCGGACTGGGGAGGATCGGGCGCAGGCATTCTTCCGGCAGACCGCGGTGTCTCGCGTCGGCGCGTTCGAGAACAAAGAACTTGTTGCACCCCGTGGCAATGCCGCGCTGCACACGAAAGAAGTCGCCAAGCGTGGGCCTGTCGCCATTATTGGACAAGTGGCGGTCGTTCTTCGGGTGGCGCGGATAAACCGTCCACTTACGAGCCTCACGCAGCCGGTCTACCGGAATCATGTCACCAGAGTGTGGCTGGGTCAGCGTGCCACCAAGCGTGAACTGCACTCGATGACCGACAACGGGTGGCCGTTTTCGGAACACGAGGACAACCGAGGACACAAGGGCATCGCCAAACTGCACGTCGTCAGGATCGAACCGATGAACGCGGATGAGTGTGACCCGATTCGTCAAGAAGTGCTTGAGCGCCGCCCCGTAGTTCACGTCCATGAATTCTGATGGAATCAACCAAGCGGCATAGCCATCCTCCGACATCCATGCGGTGGCCAACAGGAGGAAGTAGACGTACAGTCCGGCGAGGCCGCTAACCCGAACACGAGTCATCTCGAGCACCGCCTGCTGCAGTCGTTCCTTGTCCGCCCTCGTCAGGTGATGGTGCCGCACATAGGGCGGGTTGGCCAACACAACGTTGGGCGCGGCGGGACACCCGCCTTTGGTCACGATACGCGTGAAATCAGCCTGCACAACATCGAGCCCAGCATCGGACCACAATTCGCTGGCGGCGCCAGCAAACGCGGCGTCCAACTCAACGCCGACGGCCCTCTTGATTCGCTTGTGGCCGAATGCGGAAAGCGCCGCGGAGAAGAAACTGCCAGAGCCGACGGCCGGGTCGGCAAAGGAAATTGGGTGCCTCGATGGGCCCATCAGCAACTTGACGTAGCCGGCAATGTCGACGGCGAGCCCGATGGGGGTGGCAAACTGGCCAAGGCGATTCCGCTCGGCTTGGGACTTTCGTGAGTCGATTTCAGCCTGAATCGCTTGGCGTCGTGTCTCTAGTGCAGTGTCGTGGGTGAGAGTCATGGTACCTACAACCCGAGTCTCGCGAAATCGTCGATTCGGTGCTCCCAGACCCAGTCCAGTCCCTCCGCGGCTTCATAGCCCAGGTAGTCGCTGCCGAAGTACCCACAGAGGAACAGTATGAACGACACAGATTCGCCATGCGTCGCCTGCAGTTGGTGAATCTTGGTCGCCTCCTCCTTGCGCCGCTTGTTCGTGTTCGTAAAATCACCGGCGGATTTGGCCTCGACCAGAATCGGCAGTCCATCTCTCCTCAGCCTTCTGGGCTGGATCACAACATCCACTGCGATGTTCACCTTGCGGGCCTCGCCGACCGCGATGTTCATCCGGAACGCGTAGGTGCCCGGCTCCATGCCAGTCAAGGGCTGGCCGCTCGCTGGGCGTTTGCTCCTGTACCCACGTTTGTTGAGATACCTCCCGATTAGGGTAAGCTGCCTCTGCTCCTGCGCATTCCGGACGATCGGATTGGCTATGGCACCGCACAACCGATCAGCGACGATTGTGGACGCGCGGTCTCGTTCACGGCTCGTCGGTTTTTTGGCCGCATCAAGCCAAGGGAAGATATCTCGGTCGAGCAGCTTCATTAGCACGCCGCAGACTTCATTAAGGTTTGCATCGACGGTCTCGGCCTTCATGCGAACAGGCAGTCTGCCTCTCTCCATCGCCGCGACGAGCGACTTGTTCACGGCACCCAACCCAACCAGGCGGTCCACAGCCAGCGGCGGCGCCGTGCACATACGAAGTGTCGGCAACGTTCCTGGGGCCGTCCTCAGCGTCACAACATCGATGCTGCGCAGGTCGTCCGTGGCAAGCAGGGCAGCCCTGACGTGCTTGGTCGTCTGGACGCGCGTCTCCCGAAATGCCTGAGGCGCAAATCGCATGAACCAACGGTTGAACTGATCGACGGAGGCCGCAATGTCCGACTTCCAGAGGTGCGGTTTGTCTGCGTTGACCCGCTCTGACAACCTCTTGCCCTTCCTGCTAGAACGACCACGTGTATTCCTGCGGCTCCGACTCATCGCAACAGTATACGGTAGATGTTAGGGGCACTACAACCGGGGCCGCTCCCGACATTTGCACCGCCCGACGCAGTACGCCCCGCGGAAACCTCGCCGGAACAGACGCGTCCTACCGAACCAGCCCGGACTCGCGTACGACCGTATCTTCCCGTCGATCAAGCGTCGCGTCCAGTCTGGCGGCACTACACCGCACGCGCAGACCGAGTGAATCCTGAAGAAGCCAGCACTGCCACGTTCCCATCTGGGACATGAACGAGAGGATGGCACGCGGCTACCCCGAGCGTCAACGAGAACGCTGCCCAACGCGCCACGCCCCCCGACTGGCTAACGTTTCGCGGCCTAGCGTCGTCGAGCCGCGTTCCCGATACGCAACGGCCGACGGGACGTCGGCCGCTACATTGGCTTTGCCACTCGCAGCGCCAGCAGCATCGGCCAGCCCAGGTACTTCTCCGCCCGCGGGGCTTTTGCGGCCAGGGCGGCGTCGGCGCGGCGTTCGGTTATTTCTTCGATCGTGAAGCCGGCGCGGAGGGCGGACATCACATAGTCGGCGTAGGTGTGCTCGAAGGCAGCGACGCGGATTTCTTCGCCGGTGCGCGGGTCGGCGAAGCGGGCGGTCAGGCCGAGCAGGTTCATTGCCGGGTGCAGGACGGTGAGAATCAGCGTGCCGCCGGGGCGCAGGACGCGGTACAGGTCGCGCATCGTTGCGTCAAGGTCGGCGAGGTGGTCGGCGACCAGTGCGAGCAGAACCAGGTCGTACGTACCGTCGGCGGCGGGCAGCGAGTCGGGGAGGGTATGTTCGATGAAGCGGACGCCATCCCCCACCTTCGCGCGGGCGCGGGTCATCATGCCGTCCGACGAGTCATAGGCATCTACCTGAGCGCCGGCGTCTGCGAGCCAGACGCTGTGTCGCCCGGTGCCGCAGCCGACGTCGGCGACGCGCAGCCCGCGCGGATCGCCGGTCCAGCCACGCACGACCGGCTCTTCAAGTACGATCAGCGGGTTCAGTTCGTCGTCGTAGATCTCGGCCCAGCGGTCATAGCCGGCGTTGACGTCGAGATGAAGCGGTTCGGACATTCGCGTATCCCCAATCGCATGTAGTGACCGCGGGGTCGGTGGCGGCGTTCGCGTCATTCGGCGGCGAGTTTACCACATCCGAGTTCTTCTGTAGTGGTCGACGTCCCGGTCGGCCGTGGGGTCTTCGCAGGTGTACGTACGCTTGCCGGCGTTCTACGTCCGCCGCGGGAACTGGACGCTCCGGGCGGCCAGACTCCCGCTTGCGACACGACAATCTGGACCTGTTCGGCCAAGGACCGGCTCGGGCCCGTACGTGCTGATTGGGGACACGCGCTGAGACGGTCTGGACGCGAGATAACAGTCCGGGACACGCCCCGCTGGGGAAGCGCGGCCCCGGGCCCGCACCAGAATCGGTCGCCAGGACCCGTGGCACAGGATGCAAGTCGGTGCCTTCACCGACAAGATGGCGGCGTCCCATCGGTCGTGAGCCGGATCCCACTCTCCGCACGATCACACAAACCTCAATGGCGGCCATGGTGTCTTGCCCTAATAATGCCCGAATGGCGAAGAGAAGCCCGACCATGGCGGTGACGGCGGCGTTGCGGCCGCGCTACGGACTGGGTCGCTACTGGGAAGCGACGCAGGAGCCGCTCTATTCGCTGCTTTTCCTGCTGCCGCTGGTCGCGACGTACGAATTCAGTGCCATGATGCTGCGGGCCCGTGATGCCGCCGAGGCTGATCTGGTGGCCTACCAGATGTTGCATGGCGTGCTGTCGTGGGTCGGCGGAAGCAGTGTGTGGCTGCCGGGGATCCTGCTGCTGGTGACGCTGCTGGTGTGGCACGTCTGGACACGGCGGGACTGGCACATACACCTCGTATACCTGCCGCTTATGCTGCTGGAGAGCCTCATTCTAACGGTGCCGCTGTTTGTGATCGGGTTCGTCGTGGGACGGATCGGCCTGGCAGCATTGGTGGCGGAGACGTCTGGGCTGGGAAATGAGATTGTCCAGAAGCTCGGCGCGGGGCTCTTCGAGGAACTCGTGTTCCGGCTGTACCTGATCGGCGGGCTGCTGCTGTTGCTGCGGAAAGGGCTGGCAATCGGGAAATTCGGGGCGACGACGCTGGCGGTCGGCTTCGCCGCCCTGCTCTTTACGGCCTGTCACTTTGAGCCAATTGGGAATCTGCCGTGGGCCTGGGAACGCTTCGCGGCGTTTCTGCTCGACGGTGTGTATCTGTCGCTGGTATTCGTCGGCCGCGGACTTGGGGTTGTAACCGGCTCGCACGCGGCATACAACCTGCTGCTCGTCTTCGTGAACGGCGGCAACGGAACGGTGGTTCATCCCATCTCCGGAACCTCCCCGCTCGGCTGACGCGACGCTCGGATCGATGGCCATGAATGCGACTGACCGCCTTTCGTGGCGGATCATGCTAGGTGAACGAGAATGCTGACAAACGCCGGTGCGCTGACACTGCTGGGCATGACGCGGCGGAACCTGTTTCGCCAGCGGGTGCGCACGCTGCTGACGGTGATGGGCGTGAGCCTGGGGGTGGTGGCGATCGTGGCGTTTCACACGCTGATGCGCGGCGTGTGGGAGTCGGTCGAGATTGCCATCTCCACGGGCGGCGCTGACCTGATGGTCTTCAAGTCAGGGGTGGCGGCCGACCTGTTCAGCATTCTCGACGAGCAAAAGACGCGAGATCTGCTTGAAGCCGACGAGCACGTGGCCGAAACCTCGGCATGCCTGTTCCACATCCTGCCGATCGCGGGCCAGCCGTTCACCCTGCTATTCGGTCTGCACGCCGACGAATTCGTCGTGCGTGACAGCATCCCGGTCAGCGGCCGACGGATTGAGGGGCCGGACGAGATCATGCTCGGCGTGATCGCGGCGAAACTCATGGAGAAAAAGGCCGGCGACACGCTCATCATCGCCGGTCAGACGTTCACTGTGGCCGGCGTCTTCGAGACCGAGGTGGTCTTCTACAACGGCGGCATCCTGATGGACCTCGAACGGATGCAGCAACTGATCGACCGGCAGGGGCTGGTGACGGCGTTTCTGGTCAAGCTGAAAGAAGGGGCCGATCGCGACGCAGCCGTGGTGAGTATCGAAGAGAGGGACCCCGACGTGGTCGCCGTCACCGGAGCCGCCGACTACAACAAGGTCGATCGCGGCCTGGACATGGGCAACGACATGGTGTGGCTGGTCAGCATCATGGCGATCCTGATCGGCAGCATCATCGTGATGAACACGATGTGGATGTCGGTGTTTGAACGCACGCGTGAAATCGGATTGCTCCGGGCGGTCGGGTGGTCGAGCTATCGCGTGACGGCGATGGTGCTGATCGAGGCGACGTTTGTCGGCATCATGGCGTGCATCGTCGGCAGCATCCTCGGAGCCGGCCTGGCAGAGCTGACCACCGTCCTGCCCGTCTCACAGCAGTTCAACAGCCCGGTCTATGACCTGCCGCCCTTTCTCCTCGCACTCGCCGTCGCCGTCACGCTGAGCCTGCTGGGGGCGGCGTTGCCGGCTTGGCGTGCCACGCGGATTTCACCGGTTGAGGCCCTGCGCTATGAGTGATCAGCAAACCAACGGGCAGGCTCTTATCCACGCGCGCGGGCTGGTGAAGCATTACGAGGACGGCCGCGTCGTCGCGCTCGACGGACTCGATCTCGACATCGCCGCCGGCGAGTTTGTCGCGATCTGCGGCCCGTCCGGCTGCGGCAAATCCACGCTGCTACACATGATCTCGGGCATCGACCGGCCGGATCGCGGCCAACTCATGGTCGCGGGACGTGACTTGGCCACTATGAGCGGTGGCGAGACGGACCATTACCGTGCGACTGTCATCGGCCTCGTCTTCCAGCTTCATAATCTACTGGTGAATCTGACGGCGCTCGAAAACGTACAGGTGCCGATGCTGACGACCGGCATACGGCCGCGTGAGCGCGTCGAACGCGCGCGTGACCTGCTGGATCGCGTCGGCCTGCTCCATCGCGAAAACGCCCTGCCGCCCACCCTCTCCGGTGGCGAACGTCAGCGCGTCGCGATCGCGCGGGCGCTCGCCAACGACCCGCGCATCCTGCTGGCCGACGAGCCGACCGGGGCGCTCGACTCGAAAAACGGCGAGCGGCTGTTCGAGCTACTGGTCGAATTGCAGCGCAACGCCGACATGACGCTCGTGATCGTCACCCACGACCAGCACCTGGCAGACCAGGCGCAGCGTGTCGTGCACATGCTCGACGGCCGGGCCATACCGGAGCCAGACGCAACGACGCGTTAACGCATCTTCGCAGCATCTCGAAGATACTGTTCACAGATTACGCAGATTTCGCAGATATACTATTCGAGAATCAGACGCCGTAACGAACCGCATATCTCCGCAGTAAACCATCTGCGTAATCTGCGCAATCTGTGGACAAAACCACATCCGTTTACCTGTTACCACTGAGCGCTTCGAGCAATTCGTGCCGCACGGCGCGGAACTTCGCCACGTCGGTTTCGTAGCTGTCGAAATCACGGATGAGGCGTTTGGCCAATGACATGGCGGCATCGGGGTCGCACTCGGCGAGCAGCGACAGCAACTCATGGTCGGCGACGCCGTCGCGCAGGGCCTCCCAACGAATCGAGTCGAGCGGACCGTCGCTGCCCGGGTAGACAATCCACGGATCGCCGGCGGGCAGATAGCTCTTGCCGTGCGGGCGGGTCGTCTCGGTGAACGGGCTGGTGTCGATCCACTGGTTCCAGCCCCAATGCAGATAGCCCGTTGCGCCGTAGCGGAAGTTGATCCAGTGCAGCAGCCGCGTCTTGATCAGCGGCAGTTCGATGAAGCGGTTCGCGTATTCAGCCTGCGGGTATATGCAGGTATAGAACCACACCTCGTTGCCGATCTCCTGTCGCTGACGGTAGTACTCGTAATCGCGATGCAGGAAGTTGATCTGCGGCACCCAAACGTCGATCGCGTCGGCCAGTTCCTTCGTGTGCGTGGCCTCAATGATTCGCAGGTCTGGAGCGTACTTGCGAACCAGACCGGCGGCGGCGCGATACGTCTCGACGTTCTGCTTGATCGGCTCGTCCGCCACATGCTGCATGTAGATGTCGAGCCAGCCCTTCTCCCGCAGATGCGCCTCTAGGGCCAGCAAGAACTGCGAGTAGAAGCGGTCCGCCTCCGGCGAATCCGGCGGTGCCGCCGCGACTTTGACGCTCTGCCCATCGGGCTCGCGGATATACACGACGAACTGCGATTCCCAATCGCCGGCCCGCCCGCCGATGTGCGCCCCCTCGATCCGCCCGATTACTCCCTCTTCCTTGAATATCTCCACCCAACGATCGAACCGCGCGAAGTCGATTGCCAGCGTACCGTCTTCCTTCACCGTATACGCGGCCAGGTCCAGCGCCGAAATCAGCGCGACGTTCTGCCGATGCGCCGCCATGTTGCGGGCATAACGCCGCAGCAGCTCCCAGTACTCCGGCGTATCAAGCGCCGGGGCGATCGCCAAGTGCCGGGCCGTCATGCGAAACCAATTGGTCACCCATAGCCGCGCGCGTCCAACCAACGCGGGATAGACGCGCATCCGCAGCTCGATCTCCGCCCGCACCGGCTGCTCACAGACCATCGCCGTCACGGTCAGCGTGCCCGTCCACTCAACCGGCGGTGCCGTCTCGGCAATCGGCACCGTGACCCAGATCGGCTGCGCCCCCGCTGGCACGTCGATCACATCCTGCTCCAACAGCGGATCGGGATAATCGCCGGGCGTGCGGGCCAGAAAGTCTCTCGGCGGCGTGTGGATCGGGCGATCGACCGGCACATAACCGACGAATCGCACCGGGCCGGGCCGGAGCATCACCGGTGACGACATGACGTCGGGTGCCTTCTTGGCAAGACCTTCGGCCCAGGCCACCGGAACGAACATGCTGCAAACCGCGCTGACGTTCTTCATATCGCGCGGCGAGGCGATGACAACCTGAAATGTCGCGACCTCGCCGCGCGCCACTTCGGCCACGTATTCCCCCGGTTTGGCCGACGGCCGCGCGTCACGAAACACCTTGACCAGCGGATCAACAAACCAGATGTCGAGATCCGTGTCGGCGGCATATGTGACGCCGCAACAGGCGGCAGCCAGCAGCATTACCAAAAGACATCTTGGCACAAACATGGCGCACTCCCCTACTGCGCTTGTAACTCTCCCTTGGCGTTGTAGTGTATCTGAAGGTGGGAGACTCGTGGAAGCCGCGATTGTCCGGGAGTGTTGGATTGAGCACGAACCAGTCGCCAGCCGAACTCGAATATAACCCCGCGGCTGGACAGCATGCCGTCACGGAACACCTGGAAGATTGGCACGACATCGAGCGCCGGCGTGACGTGCCGGTGCGCGTGTACAGTCCGGCGGACGCCGATGGGCCGCTGCCGCTTGTGCTGTTCTCGCCCGGACTGGGGGCTTCGCGTGACTATTACGAGTTCCTGTCACGGCATTGGGCCTCGCGCGGCCACATGTGCATCAACATCACGCACGTCGGAACCGACTCGTCATTGTGGCGCGATACCAAGCGGCCGTGGCCGGCGATGTGCCAGGCCCTAGATCAGCCGTGGCATCGCGTCGATCGCTCGCAAGACGTAATCTTCGTGCTCGACCGAATCACCGCCGACGCAGCGCTCGGGCAGCTGATTGATCGCGAACGTATTGCGATAGCCGGCCATTCGTATGGTGCGTTCACAGCCCTGACGCTGATCGGCATGTGCTTCGCGATGCCGGACCAGGGCCAGGTCTGTCTGCGCGACGAACGGGTCAAGCTCGCGATCGCCATGTCGCCGCAAGGCGTGGGGATGTTCGGGCTGAGCGAGCATTCCTGGAACGCGATCGATCGGCCGGCGTTGTACATGACCGGCACACACGATCGCGGGTTGCGGTCCAAGTCGGTCGAGGATCGCTTCGAAGCCTTCAAGCACAGCCCCGGCCCAAACCAATGCCAGATCGTCATACGCGGTGCCAATCACTACGCGTTCAGCGACGGCCAGGGCATCGGCCTGCGTCCGCCACCGCGACATCCTAAGCATCACGAGTACATTCAGATGGCGACGACGGCTTTTCTGGACGGGTATTTACGCGATCAGCCGGCGGCCCGCGAGTGGCTGCGCGGCGACAAGCTGACCGCCGCGACGCACGGCAGTTGCCGCGTCGAATGGAAGAACAGAACCATGTAGCGTCAGGCATGCTCCGCAGAGGAGATCGTTGTGAACGTGCTGTATGAACGCGACATTGATGGCGCGGTGCTGCGCGGCCGGCGTATCGCGATGATCGGCTACGGCTCGCAGGGGCACGCCCAGGCCCTCAACCTGAATGACAGCGGGCATGACATAGTGGTTGGGCTGCGGCCGGAGAGCCGGCACGCGGACGCGGCACGCGAGGCCGGTCTGACCGTGCTGCCGATCGCGGACGCCGTCGCGCGGGCGGATGTGGTCATGCTAATGATCCCCGACGAATGTCAGCCGGCAGTCTATGCGGCGGAAATCGAGCCGCATCTGCGTCCGGGAGCATATCTCGGATTTGCCCACGGCCTGGCGGTGCACTTCGGCAAAATCGTGCCGGCCGCGGACACCAACGTCTTTCTGGTCGCCCCCAAGGGGCCGGGACCGCAGTTGCGTCGGCGATTCCTCGCTGGCAGCGGCTTGGCGGCTCTGATCGCCGTCCACCAAGACCCGACCGGCAACACGCGCGCCATGGCCCTGGCCTACGCCGCCGGCATCGGCAGCGGGCGCGTCGGCATCCTGGAGACGACCTTCCGCGAGGAATGCGAGACCGACCTCTTCGGCGAGCAGGTCGTCCTGTGCGGCGGCATCGTCGAGTTGATCCGCGGCGCGTTCGAAACACTGACAGAAGCGGGCTACGCTCCGGAAATGGCCTATTTCGAGTGTCTGCACGAGGCCAAGCTCATCACCGACCTGATTTTCGAACGCGGCATCGCCGACATGCGCAAGGCCATCAGCAACACGGCGGAATTCGGCGGCGTGACGCGCGGCCCGCGTGTGATTGGCCCAGCGGCGCGTCAGGCGATGCGGGAGATTCTCGCGGAAATCCAGTCGGGGGCATTCGCCGACGAGTGGCTCAAAGAGCACGCCGCCGGCTGCCCGACGCTGGCCGCCAGTGCCGCGCGCGAGGACGCTCACCCGATCGAGTCCGTCGGCCGCGAGCTACGCAGATTGATGACATAGCCGGCCACGAACAACCAACGGCCGCCCGCTGGCCGCAATCAGACAACGCGACATACCGGGGCCACTGACGCTACACTTATGCCGTGGTGCGACCGGCGTGCGACGCCGGCGGGTGGATCGTCCAGAGGCCAAGGCCGATGAGGGGTGGCGTATGAAAACGGGATTCGAGCTCTTCGAACACACTGCGGATCTGGGTGTGCGCGTCTGGGCACCGACGCCGATCGAGTTGCTCAGGCCCGCGTGCGCGGGTCTCTATGCCTGTGCCGGCGAATTCGAGGCCCAGGGGCCGGAGCACCCGCTGGCCCTCGGCTTCGACGGTGACGATCCGGCGTATCTGCTGCACGACTACCTATCCGAGTTGTTGCAGACGCTGGTTCTCGATCGGCGAATCGCCGTGACAATTGAAGCCCTGCGTTTCGACGACACCGGATTGCGTGCCCGCGCTATCACGCGTGAGATTTCGCCCACCGCCAGCGCGTGGCAACACGAAGTCAAGGCGGTAACTTACCATCAGTTGGCCGTGCGCCCCGCCGGCAACGGCTTTGAAGCGATCTTCATAGTGGATATTTGACGCATGGGACAAAACGCCTACCACGGCCCGCTGGAGCAACTGGACGCCTGCCGCTGGCGCATTCCACGCTCATACAAGCCGCAGATGCGCGTCGATGGCATCATCTACGCCAACCAGACGCTGATCGAGCAGATCCGCTCCGACCAGTCGCCGGAACAGGTCGCCAACGTCGCCACGCTGCCTGGCATCGTCGGCGCTTCGCTCGCCATGCCGGACATCCACTGGGGCTACGGCTTCAGCATCGGCGGCGTGGCGGCGACCGATCCGGCAGAGGGCGGCGTCATCAGCCCGGGCGGCGTCGGCTATGACATCAACTGCGGCGTACGCATGATCCGCACGAACATCGATCACGCCGACGTCCGCGAGCGCATCGGCGAACTCATCGACGCACTCTTCCGCACCGTGCCCTGTGGCGTCGGCGTGGGCGGCCCAATACGGATGAAGCGCGGCGAGCTGGCCACATTGATGGAGTGCGGCGCGCCGCACGTCGTCGAGCTTGGCTTCGGCTGGCACGGCGACACCGAGGTCACCGAGGCCAACGGCTGCCTGACGGGCGCCAAGCCGGAATACGTCTCCGATCACGCCTTCAACCGCGGTGCCGACCAATGCGGCTCGCTCGGTGCCGGCAACCACTTCCTCGAAATCCAGGTCGTGGACAAGATTCACGATGCCAAGGCCGCCGCCGCGTTCGGCATTGCCCTCGGGCAGCTCGCCGTCATGATCCACTCCGGCTCGCGCGGCCTGGGCTACCAGGTCTGCGACGACGCGCTTCGCATGCTGCGCGACGTGCCGAAGAAGTACGGCATCGAGTTGCCGGACCGCCAGCTCGTCTGCGCGCCGGTGCATTCGGACGAAGGTCAGCGTTACCTCGGCGGCATGCGGGCAGCGGCCAACTACGCCTGGGCCAATCGGCAGATGATGACCCACATGGTGCGCGAGGCGTTCGCTGAGGTGCTGGAGACGCCCGCCGAGAAACTCGGCATGCACCTGGTATACGACGTGGCCCACAACATCGCCAAGCTGGAGACCTTCGACGTCGACGGCCAGCCACGCAAGCTGTGCGTGCACCGCAAGGGCGCCACGCGGGCCTATCCAGCCGGGCATCCCGAAGTGCCGCGGGCATATCGCCACGTCGGCCAGCCTGTGCTGGTGCCGGGCGACATGGCCCGTGCCAGCTACGTCCTGGTCGGTCAGCCGGCGGCCATGGAGACGACCTTCGGCAGTGCCTGCCACGGCGCCGGACGCGTCATGTCGCGCAAGGCGGCCTTGAGCGCGACGCGCGGTCGAAGGCTCGACCAGGAGTTGGCCGAGCGCGGCGTGATCGCGCGGGCCCGCAGCCGAGCCGGCTTGGCCGAGGAGCAGCCCGACGCCTACAAAGACGTCTCACAGGTAGTGGACGTTTTGCACGAGGCCGGCGTAAGCACGCGCGTAGCCCGCCTGCGCCCCCTCGCGGTGGTGAAAGGATAGCCGCAACGGCCACGCCGCGTGGCTCCAGCAACGGCCGCCCCTTGATTCCCGTAGCGGCCGCCCCCCGTGGCGGCCGTAGTCAATCGAAACCGCCACCGCGGCAGCGTCAAAGCCGCAACGACAAAGACGGCCGACGAGACATCGGCCACCACACAAGGACACCAGCCACGGGACAGAACACATGCACGGCCCCCTCAACGACGAAACGCACGACGAAAACGTCTCGCTCAGGGGCGGTAGCTTTTCCGTCGGCGGACCGATCGCCATCATCGTCTTCGGTGTGGTCTGGATCGCAATATCCGCGTTCGTGTACACGCAGATAAGCGAGGACAGCGCTCCACTGGCACCACGAATCATGATCTGGATCTTCATGGCGGTCGGCGTGGCAATGATCGTCGGCGGCGTGATCGCACTGGTCGGGCGAATCCTGGTCAACCAGATGATCATGCCGGCGAGCATCGTCGTCAGCCGTGAACCGGTACGACTCGGCGAGCTCTTCACCGTCACATACGAACAGCAGGTCAAGAAAGCGTGCACGATTGACGCCGTCACGCTGACGCTCATCTGTCGCGAGTGGGTGGAGTACACCAGCGGCACCGACACGCAGCATGCCACCGAGGACGTCATGAAAGTCGAATACCCGCTGTTGACCAGCGGCGAGGTGCCCGCCAGCAGCAGCATGAAAGCCGAAACGCAAGTGCAAATCCCCGCCGAAGCCATGCACACGTTTTCGGCGCCGCACAACCGCATTTCGTGGCATCTGGCCCTGCGGACATCGCTGGCCAGATGGCCTGATTACAAGGGCGAGTTCCCACTCTTCGTCGAGGCGCGGATGGCGCCGGCAGCGGCCGCCACGGAGGACCAATCATGAGCACGCAAATCACGCTGATGCTCGACCCGGGTCCGTGGCAAGGGCCCGACTACGTCGACACCTGGCCGGTCGGCGGCAAGATCACAGGCCGCGTGCGCGTGGTGTCACCTGATGGGACCAAGGCGCGCGGCGTTAGAGTCGAATTCCGCTGGAAAACCGAGGGCCGCGGAACCACCGACA
>JAFGRR010000209.1 GCA_016935035.1 Phycisphaerae bacterium
AGGCGGGTATCAAGCCACTAGGTCCGCTGGCGAGCGGCGGGGCGCCCGATCCGCATGTCTGGATGGATCCGACGCTGTGGGGTCAGTGCAGTGCCGTGGCAGCCCGCGCGCTGACCGATCTGTTACCTGACAAGGCAGAGACAATTGCGAAACGCCAAGCGGCTTACTTGTCGCAGATCAAGACGCTCCACGAGGAGATCAGGGCGCTGTTTGAGGCGGTGCCGACAGATCGCCGAGTGATGGTGACTAGCCACGACGCGTTTGCGTATTTTGGCCGGGCTTACGAGATTGAGGTCCATGCCGTGATCGGGATCAGCACGGAACAGCAACCCAGGCCGCGGGACGTTGAGGCGCTGCATTCGCTGGTTCGCTCGCGAAGCGTCAAAGCGCTGTTTATCGAAACATCCACCAGCGCAACGCTCAACGCAATCGTCGAGAAGGTCGCCCAAGAGACCGGCGCGTCGGTCGGCGGGACGCTCTACAGCGACTCCCTGGGTTCCCTCGGAACGCCTGCGGGGACGTATCTGGGCATGATGCGCCACAATGCGAGGACCATTGCCGATGCATTCACTCAGGTGAAGCCATGAGCGGGCCATCAACAGGTCGCATTGAAGCGCTGGAGGATTCGGGTTCAGGACCTGCCGTGCCTGCGATTCAGGTAACGGAGGTGACTGTCGCCTACGACGCGTGGCCGGTGCTGCGGTCAGTGTCGTTCGAACTGCGGCCCAAACAGATGTTGGCGATCATCGGCCCCAATGGAGCAGGCAAGAGCACGCTGCTTCGCGCGATACTTGGGCTGCAGCGCTTGGATTATGGACGGATCTTGGTTTTCGGACGGCCAGTCAGACAGGCACGGCAGCGGATCGCGTACATACCACAGATCGAGACGGTTGACTGGGATTTCCCCGTGACAGCGCAGGACGTGGTGCTGATGGGCCGGATGGGGCTGAAGGGCTGGACCGGCCGGCCCAACCGCGAGGACCGCAACATCGCCGCCCACGCGATGGAGCGAGTGGGGATGACAGATTTCAGCCAGCGTCACATCCGCCGTTTGTCAGGCGGACAGCAGCGGCGCGTTTTCATCGCCCGGGCTCTGGCACAGCAGGCAGAGCTGATGCTTATGGACGAACCGTTTGCCAGCGTAGACGCCATCACTGAGCAAGCGATTCTGGACCTGATTGACCAGCTCTCGAAAGAAGGTAGCACCGTCGTCGTTGTAAACCACGACTTTCATATTCTCGATCGTTTCGCCCGAGTGCTGCTGCTCAATCAACGGGTCGTCGCGTTCGGTTCGCCGGGCGAGGTGGTGACGGAACAGAACCTGCAGGCAACCTACGGCGGTCGGCTCTCACTGCTACAGCAGGCTGACGAGAGCCTGCGTGTACGAATGAAGTACGATGATGGACACACTGTTCGCACAAATTCAGATTGACTCGCTGCTCGCCAACTCCGCATGGCTGGAGCCGTGGGGGAAACGGTGGATCGACGAAACGGTCTGCAGCATGTTGGTAGGGACCGCATGCGGGGTGCTCGGCTGTTTCGTCGTGCTGCGGCGGATGGCGATGATTGGCGATGCTCTGTCGCATGCCGTGCTGCCGGGCGTCGTGGTGGCGTTCATACTGAGCGGCAGCACTGGGGCCCTCGGATTGTTGTTCGGGGCCCTTGTGGCCGGGGTGGTTACCGCCGTGCTGATCAACCTCGTCGGCCGGTTCACCCGAACCAAGGAAGATTCCGCAATTGGCATTGTCTTCACCGCACTGTTCGCGCTGGGCATCATTCTTATCAGCGCCCTGCCGCGCGGCACGCATTTTGACCTGCGTTGCTTCCTTTTCGGCGATCCGTTGGCAGTGGGTAAATCCGACCTGTGGATGATGGCCATCATCTGCCCAAGTGTTATAGGCGTTGTCGCTTTAATGTACCACCGGCTCAAGATTGTCAGTTTCGATCCGCTTGTGGCCGCGGCGATGGGTATCTCGGTTGCCGCTGCGCATTACCTCCTCATGGGCATGCTCTCAGCCACGATCGTCGCGGGGCTTAAGACGACCGGCGTGATCCTTGTTGTCGCGATGGTGATTACGCCCGCCTCGGCCGCCTATCAACTTACTAATCGCTTTGCGATCATGCTCATCCTCGCCGGGCTGTTCGGTGCGATCAGCGCAGGAGCGGGGATGTCAGTCGCGTTCGTGACGAACTGGCCGACGGGGCCGGCAATGGTACTTGTGGCAGCTTTGATCTTCTTGGTGTCGGTCCTGGGGAGTCCGGCCAACGGAGTGGTGTTCCACCAGATTCGGCAGCGTCGTTTGGCGCAGCACGTGGCGAATGAGGATGTGCTGAAGGCAATGTATCTTCACGGCCCAGCACCCATGCGTGACTTGGCATCGCAGACGTTACCACGCATGGGTCTTCGGCGAAGGGCGATCCGTAGCGCGTTGAGGCGATTGAAGCGGGAGGGCCTGATTGCCTTGCGGGACGGGAGCTTAGCGCTCACCGATGACGGGCGGACTCACGCGGAGAAACTTGTGCGTGCGCACCGGCTGTGGGAATCTTACCTGGTCGATCAGGTCGGACTCGACCCAGCGGTGGTGCACGCCGAGGCCGAGCGTCTGGAACATGCCCACGGACTTACGGAACAGATTGATGTAACGATGGGTCACCGGGCCCGCGACCCGCACGGCTCTGTGATTCCGCGCCAAGATGGCGATGGAAGCAACAGAGGCGGGGCCGTACCATAAAATAGCGGATAGCGCGCTCGCCGGCGCCTGACGGCGGCTGGCGGCGTGAGCGACGGGAGTGGAGCAGATTGCATTGTGACGTGTCATTTGTTGGGGCACGACAGCGGGGCCAGGACGCTGGGGCGTGCTGCGAGGGCATCGCGCAGACGCCGCCGTTGGAGCAACTGAAGCGACACCGAGCCGGAAGCCGTTGGCATTATCCGCTATCTTATGGTACGGCCCCGGAGCTGGTCGAGGGAGAGGATGCTCATGAACGGGACGGTACTCGCCACAATCGTCGCGATCTTGACGTGCGGCTCGATGGCACTGGCCGCCGCCATCCACGACGCCGCCGGGGACGGCGATCTGGCGAAGGTGAAGGAGATCGTGGGGGCCGATCCTGAAGCCGTGAGTCTTAGAGACGGCAGCCGCATGACCGCCCTCCATTGGGCCGTGTTGCGCGGCCGCACGGAGATCGTGAGCTTCCTGCTGGATGCTGGTGCAGAGGTCGATGCTCGCGAACGGAATGGCTTCACGCCGCTCCACTGGGCCGCGCAACGCGGGCATCGAGAGATGGTGGTGGCGCTCCTGGACCACGGCGCCGACGTGACGGCCAAAGACAGCTACGGAGACGAAACTCCTCCGGACATGGCCGCGTGGGCGAATCAGAAGGACACTGCCGAGCTGCTTCTCCTGCACGGGGCCAAGCTGAGCATCTTCACCGCCGCGAGCCTTGGGAAGACAGAGGACGTGAAGCGGTTCCTGGCCGAGGACCCCGGCCTCGTGCACGCGACCATGAAGCAAGGCGGTTCGCCTCTGCATTGGGCTGCGCGCGGCGGTGCGGAAGTTGTTGAGCTGCTGCTGGCGCGCGGCGCCGACCCGAATGCTGCCGATCGGCAGGGCAACACGCCGCTTCACTTCGCAGCGGACTCGGGGCGCGCCGATGCGGCGATTGTCCTGTTGAAGGCGGGAGCTGACGTGAATGCCCGCGGGTCAAGCCGCTGGACGCCGCTGCTCATGGCCGCGCGACAGGGCCGGACGGCGGTCGCAGAGGTGCTCGTCAAGGCCGGCGCTCGCCTGACCACCGGAGGCGACGGAGGGGCGACACCGCTGTGGTGGGCCGCGACCTGGGGCCATCCGGAGACGGTGGCGTTCCTGATCGATTCAGGTGCGAAGCTGGCTGATGAGCCCGGCATCCTGCACGCAGCCGCCGAGCAAGGGAAGGGAGAAGTCGTCGAAGTCCTCCTGGAGAAGGGGGCTGACATCGATGCGCTCGACGAGAAGGGCCGGACCGCCCTCCAGGCGGCAGCAGCGGCCGGACAGGACGAAGTTGTGAGGCTGCTGCTGGCCAAGGGCGCAACGGTCGACATCTTCGCCGCGTCGCTTCTGGGTATGGCTGAGCGTGTGGGGGAACTCCTGAAGGAGAATCCCGACCTCGTCGCCGCTGCGCGTCTGGACGGGCGGACCCCGCTCCACGTCGCCGCGGCGAGCGGCAGGGAGAAGATCGTGGAGCTGCTGCTCGTCAACGGGGCTGACGTGAACGCGATCGACGCTGAAGGCAAGACACCGCTCCACCTCGCGGCTTCGGCAGGGCACGCCCGCACAGTCGAGTTGCTCCTGGCGAACGGCGCCGCGGTCGAGGCGACGGACGGCGAAGGCTGGACACCGTTCTTCGACGCCTGCCACCTCGGCC
>JAFGRR010000210.1 GCA_016935035.1 Phycisphaerae bacterium
CCCTGCTTCTCGCGCACCTCGGTGAACAGCCGGCCGCTCATGCCTCCCGACAGCACGCCGAGCAAGACCCGCTCGATCGGGAAGTCCGGATGCGTCCGCGGCAGCCCGGGTAGCGTGATCGCCAGGTACTCCTGCTTCAGGTCCTTCGACTGATGCTCCTGGGCGGGAGTGAAGTCAAACTCGGCATCCTCGCGACCCATTAGGTCCGCGGACCCGAGCCCGCCCAGCGTGCGAGCGACGGTATCGGCCAGAGCCGTCGGCTCAATCGGCCCAGCGACGGCGACCTGAAAACGGCCGGAGTGGTACGTCCGGCGCCAATGCGCGCGGATCAGCTCGGGCGTCATGCGTGCCAGCGACTCGGCCGTGCCATCCGGATGCCGCCCCCACACCGGCCCGAGCGTCAGCCGCTGAATCTGACGCCGGAGCAGCCCGTGCGGATCATCCTCCAGATGTTTGAGATCCTGCTGGGCAAGTTCGACGGCGACGCGGCAGGCATCGTCGGGGAAGGTCGGCTGGCGGAACATCTCGCCGACCAGGGCGACCACGTCGTGGACGAATTCCGGCAGGCAGACAGCCCGCAGCATGGTCGTTTGCCGTCCGTTGCCGATGCCCCACTGCGCGCCGAGCGTGTCAAACGCGTCGGCCAGACCGCGTCCGTCGTGCTTCTCCGTGCCCTTCGCCAGCACCTGACCGACGATGGCGCTGATTCCGGTCAGGTCGTCCGGTTCGTCGGACAAGCCGGACAGCAGTCGCACGCATAGCGCCACGGTCTTCCGCCCGGGCAGCAGGTCGGCGGCGAACTCGACACCGCTGTCGAGCATGCCGTGGAAATACTCCGATGCCGCCGACGCGTTGGGGCTGCTCATTAGTGGTCCACCGGATGTCCGAGCAGTGGCGTCAGTTCGCGCAGTTTGTCATCGAGCAGTTCGCGCGTGTTGGCTTCCATGTTGAGCCGCAGCAGGGGCTCGGTGTTCGACATGCGCACGTTGAACCACCAGTTTTCGTACTGCACAGTGATACCGTCGAGGTAGTCGATCTGCGCGTCGGCGTGGGCCTCCTCGATCTTCTTGATGGTGCCCTGCTTGTCCTCGTTCTCGAAGTTGCGTTCGCCGCTGGCGGCGTAGACTTCGAGCGGTTTGATGAGCCCGGACAGAGGTTGCCCGGTGCGAGTCAGCACATTGAGCATGTGAATCAGCGCCAGCATGCCCGAATCGCAGTTGAAGAAATCGCGGAAGTAGAAATGACCGCTGAGTTCGCCACCGAAGATCCCGTCGTTCTCGGCCATGGCGCGCTTCATGAAAACGTGGCCGACGCGCTCGCGCTTGGGCTTACCACCGTGCCGTCGAATGGTGTCGGGGACGATCCGGCTGGACCGCAGGTCGTAGACGACGGTCGCGCCGGCGTGGTCGCGTAGAAACTCCCCGGCCAGCAGCGCGGTGAAGAGGTCGCAGCGCACGATGTTGGCGTGCTCATCGACAAACATGCAGCGGTCGGCGTCGCCGTCGAAGCAGGCGCCGAAGTCAGCCCCCTGCTCGCGCACCACCTGCCGTAACTGATCCAGGTTGCTGGCGACGAGCGGGTTCGGCGCGTGGACGAAATCGCCGTCGTGCTCGAAGTTGAGTGGGATAACTTCGAGGTTCGGCACACCGTCGAAGATCTTCGGGAACCAGCATCCGCCCATGCCGTTCGAGGCGTCCACCGCCATCTTCAGCGGCTTCAGCGGCATCAGGAAACGGTGCAGGTATTCGCGATACGGCTCCGTCAGGTCCACGTGCTGCGGCGGCAGCGGATCGGGCGAGGCGTGCGGCGCGACGGCGGCGGCGATGCGCTGGATCTCCTTCAGCCCGGTCTCGGACCCGATCGGTTTGCCCTTGGGGCCGCAGATCTTGAAGCCGTTGTAGTTCGCCGGATTGTGGCTGGCCGTCGTGGTCGCCCCGCCGCAACAACTCATGTGGTTGGTGGCGAAGTAGAGCTGCGACGTGTCGATCATGCCGACATCGACGACCTGGGTTCCGGTGGCGGCGGCGCCGGCGATGAAGGCGTTGCAGAGCATCGGGCTGTGCTTGCGCATGTCGCGGCCGACGATCAGCTTGTTCATCGCCTCGTCGCTGCGGTCGTAACCGGTGAGCGAAGTGCGCAGGAACTGGGCGGTAGCGTTACCGATGCGCCAGGCGACGTCCTCGTTTAGCATGTCGGGCACGGTGGCCCGCACGTCATATGCCTTGAAGACCTTCTCAATCATGACTGAACTCTCGCTTTCCTTGGTCGCGGACTGGCCACGCTTGTGCTTCCGGCCGACCACGCTGCTCGCCAGTGATACGCGACCATGTTCGTCATCGTTGAACTGGCATCCCGGGCACTTATGGAAATTGGCCCGGCGTCGCCCGAGGCAGACGGCATCGGATATCCGGATGCGTTGTTCGCCCGGACAATAACGCTGGTAGTCTTCTGATTCGTCGCCCGGCATGGCTCCTCCACGGAATCCAGAGGGCCGCAATGCTAGCAGACGCCCCTGGAATCGGCTACCCTCGCCGGTCGAAACCGTCTCGCGAGGAAATCATGCCCGCCGAGTTTGGCATTGTGTATCCGCTCTGGAACGAGGTGCTCGCGCCGCGCGATCTGTTGGAGCGCGTGGCGGGCGAGGTGGGCCTCGACCATATCACGGTTCCGGTGATCACCGGGCCCTGGCATGAGTTTCGGCTGGTCACGCCGCTCGAACCGGAGCGTTCCTTCGCCACCGAGGGTGGCTGGCATTTTCCGCCCGTCAGCGAACGCTATCGCCCCACCGGGGTTATCCCGCGCACGGCGAGGTGGACCGGCAAACGTAACCACTTGGCGCGTCTGTGCGAGCGGGCGGGAGCGCTGAGTCTGCGCCTGGTCTTTCGCGTGGACTTGCGCGGCGCGGCGTGCGCCTCGGAACAACACGCCCACCTGCGTATGCGCGACGCCTGGGACGATGAGTTGCCATGGGCGTGCGTGGCGCAGGCCGAGCTGCGCGAGTTGCTATACGCGGTGCTGGCCGATCTGGCGTGCTACGAGCCGGCGGGCATCGAACTGGCGGATTGGGCACTGGATACATCCACCGGCCAGGCACACGAGACGTCGCTGAGTTGGCACGCTGGCGCGCGGCGGCTGGCCAACACGTGCTTCTGTCCGGCGTGCCGGCAGGTGGCCGCCCACGCCGGCCTCGACGCCGACCACATCGCGCGCTCGGTCCGCGTGCATACCGAGCGGATGCTGACGCATCCGGAGGATGATTGGCGCGGAATGCTGGCGGCGGACGAATTGCTCAAGGCCTATCGCCACGGCGTGCGGCCGCGCGAGTGTGCCGACTGGCTAACCCAGTTGAGCGCGAGTCATCCGCAGGAGCGTCAATACCTGCTACGTCCGGTCACCGCGAATGGCGATTGCACGCCGGCCGGCTGGTATCCGTTGCTAGACACTCCGGCGGGGACAACTCACGAGGAACTCGAACGGGGAATCCTGAATCGGACAGAGCGCTGGGAGGAGACGCCGACCGTCTGGGGGCTGTCGCTGCCAGTCTGGCGACCGACCTTCACGGATTCCGCCGCCCTCGTGCGCATGGTGACGCAGACGGCCGCCGCCGCCCGGCTGTTCGACCTTGACGGCGTATCAACGGCCCTGCCCGAAGCCATCACGTGGTTGAAACAAGCGGTACGATTCGCTCGAAGAGGATAAGAACCGGTGTTGAAACAGGCTGGACTTGCGATGACTCGGCTCCGCGCCGCCGCCACTTCGGGCGAATGGCGCCGCCTCGTCGGCGTGCTCTGCGGCGTGCTCGTGTTGATGCCGACCGGCTGCGGCGGCAAGTCGAAGGACGAGAAGGAGTCAACGGCGACCACGACGCAAGATAGTGCGGTGACGATGCCGCGCGCGGTGCCGACCTTCGATCCGGCCCTGGCCGCCCAATACCCCGATATAGCCGAGTTCATTCACAAAGCGCTCGACACGCTGTTGATCGGCGACTACGAGGAGTATCGGCTGCTGGTGGCGCGGGTACGGAACCCGCAGACGGAAGAGCGGTTCAGGCTGGCACAGGAATCCGTGCGCTCGATCACGGTTGTGTCGATCGACGAAGTCAAGGCGCCCGATGTGCCGCCGCCGGTGTATCGAGTTGTCGCCGCGTTCACCTTTGACCCGGACAGCAAGCCGGCCCATCGGCTGGACAACCGACAGATCGCGATCCTGGTGTTGAAGGAAGACGGCGAGTGGCGGCTGATGATCGCGCCGCGCGAGTTGCAGCCGCACGAGGACGACGAACACACCACCGCGCCGACCTCACAATCGGCGCCTGATACGCCGGACTATCCATGGGACGAAGACGGCGATTACTAGACCAACACTCCTGCTCCGCGATCCGCACGGCGAGGAGTCGCTGGCTTCAGCCCGGACGGTCGGTCGATCGTGTGTCGCAGGCCGTGTTCTGTTGCGCCGCCATCGCCACATGCGCAGTGGCGCAAACGGCGCCACCAAGCACCGAGCCGGTCGCCGAATCACGGCCGGCCGTCATTCATGAGTTGCCGGCGGAGATACGGGCGTCGCTCGACGAAATCGAGGATTTCACACCCAATTTTGACCACACGGGCTACTACAAGGTGCTGGCGTACGTGATCGCGTCGCCCGAGCCGCCCGGATTCCGCTATCCGCCGATCGAGATCGACGATTGGAAAATCCTGCTCGACCGCCCGTCGGAGTTTCGCGGGCTACCGATCACGATCGAAGGTTGGGTCGAACGCAACACGTGCTACACCCACCCACAAATGCCGGAACTGGGCCAGGTTTGCCAGCTCGAACTCAGCCGCGGCCGGCAGCCGATCAGAATGACGGTCATCTGCACGACCGACGCCAGCGACATCCCGCTGAAGGCCAAGGTGCGCGTCACCGGCTACTTCGTGAAGATGCGCCAGTTGAAGCCCGGACAATTCGCCGGCCTGATCGTCACGCCCGGACCGAAGACCGTCGAGCGCGACGTTCCGACCAAGGCATCGGCGCCGTGGAACTGGATCATTGGGGCCACCGCCGTCGGACTGGTGTTTGGCTGGGTGCTGCTGCGGCGCGCGGTCAGCGTTCGGCGGCCGCTTGATCCGCATATGCTGCGGGCGCGGCACCCGGCCAGCATGAACCTCGCGGACGACCTGTCGGAATGGGCCGAGGATCAGGCGCCAGAGCAAGCGCCGGACGACGATTCGCGATGATCATCGACCTGCATTGCCATCACACCTTTACTCGTCTGCCGATCACGGCGACGGAGCGTTTTTCATTCGAGTCGCCCGGCCCGGAGGGTACGCCGACGGCATTCGATAGTTGTCTGCCGGATCGAGTCCTGAACCGGCCGAGCTGGCTGCTTCTGCGGCGTTGCCTGCGACTGCCACCGCCGGGGCCGGAGCTTGATCGTGAACTGGCGGCGTATTACGAGGAGCAGCTCAACGAGCCGGGGCCGGTCGAGCGCTGCGTGATACTGGCGTTCGACGCCTACCATGACAACGCGGGCCGGATCGTGCCGTTACCGACGAGCAAACACGAACTGGGCAGCGACATGTACTCGTCGAACAGCATCACGCGCGACCTGTGCCGCCGGCACCCCGGCCACTACCTCTTCGGCGCGTCAGTGCACCCCTATCGCGACAACGCGATCGCCTGCCTCGACGAGGTCTTCGCCGCCGGCGCCTGCCTCATCAAGCTCATGCCGCTGCATCAGAACATCAACCCCGCCGACGAGCGCACGCTCCGCTTCTTCCGCCACTGTGCCGGCCTCGGCCTGCCGCTGCTGCTCCACTACGGCCCGGAGTTCTCGCTGGCCACGCAACACCGCGCGTACGGCGAAATCCCGCCACTGCTGGACACGCTGCGAATCCTCCGGCGCGAACGGACCATGCCGACGACGATCATCGCGCACGTGGCGACGCCCGTGCTGCCGACCGGACCATGGCGGCAGTACAGGGAGTTGGTGGAAGCATTGCAAGGTGAATTCGCGGACGCGCCGCTGTACGCCGACATCGCGGCGCTGCTGGCATGGGGCAAGGTGTTCTCTCTCCGCAAGCTGGCACGCCGGCAGGAACTGCATGCCAAGCTGCTGTTCGGGACGGACTTCCCGGTGCCGATGGCGACGCCGTGGCTGCGCTGGCGCTGCGGACGCCGCTGGGTGGAAATCAGCCGCTACGCCTCCTGTGCCCAGAGGTCGGCTGCCATAGTCCGGCACGCCGGCTTCAATGAGGTTGTCCTCCACCGAGCATCCGAAATTCTCCCGCACGTCGATTTCTTAGCACACAGCGTCTGAATTCGGGTGCCCCGGGCGGATCGAACACCTGCCCGCGACCGGGCTCTCGAGCACTGGCGAACCCACCTTCGGTGGGCCTTGCCCATGGCTCCCCGCGACACACCGATCAGAACCCACCCAGCAAGGCGTGGGCCGCAGTTCCATACATCAGCGACGGCCCCGGAGCGGCGGCCGGGGTTCTGATTGGCCAACGCTTGACGGCGACGCCGGAGCGTGACAATGTGGCGGCATGAGACACTTACCTGACCCGCGCGAAAATGCGTCGCCGGAAGGCGCCGGCTTTGAGACAATTTGTGAGCACCACGGCGAGAACGCCCTCGCGCACGGCGGCGGTGCCGTGCCGCCGCTGTATCAGAACTCGACCTTCGTCTTTCCCGACGCGGAGAGTTTCGAGCGGCGTCACGACCCCGGGGCGCACATCTTTGAGTACACCCGTCACGACAACCCGACGACCGCGATCCTCGAAGCCAAGTGGGCACGCCTCGAAAGCGGCAACTGGGCCCGGTGCTTCAGTTCAGGCATGGGCGCGATTTCGGCGGCGCTCGGCGGCTGCCTGAAAGCCGGCGACCACGTCGTCTGCGTCTACCGCTGCTATTGGCCGACCAAGCAACTGCTCAATCACTGGCGCCGGTTCAACATTGAGACGACGTTCGTGAAGGGCGTCGAACCGGCGGATTTCGTCGCCGCTCTGCGACCCGAAACCAAGGTGCTCTATCTCGAAAGCCCCACCGCCGGCCTGGGTGACGTGCCGCCGGTCGAACCCTTGACGAAGCTCGCAAGCGAACGCGGCATCACGACCATCTTCGACAATTCATGGGCGACGCCCTACTTCCTGAAGCCGCTCGAACTCGGCTGCGACCTGGTGGTGCACAGCGCCACCAAGTTCTTCGGGGGGCACAGTGACGTGGTCGCCGGCGCCGTGATGGGCCGCGACGCCCAGCTTGAAGAGCGCGTCACGCAAGAGCGAATCCTGGTCGGCGCGGTGCCGGACCCATTCGCGGCGTGGCTGCTGCTGCGCGGGCTGCGCACGCTGCCAATACGGATGGAACGGCACCAGGCGAGCGCGTTGGCGGTCGCCCAACTGCTCGTGGATCACCCGAAGATCGACCGCGTCTACCACCCCGGCCTGCCGGACCATCCGCACCACGAGATCGCCCGCCGGCAGTTGCGCGGCTATGGCAGCCTGTTCGCCTTCACGCTCAAGGAACAGACGCGCGAAGCCTGCTATCGCGTCATCAACAAGCTGAAGCTGTTTCAGATCGGCGTAAGCTGGGGCGGGCACGAAAGCCTGGTGGTCGGCGGCAACTTTTTTAGCGATGATCCCGAGCACATCGTCTGGATAGTCCGCCTGCATGTCGGACTAGAAACGGTCGACGATCTGCTGGCTGACGTGACACAGGCATTGGAGGACTAGACGCCATGGCCCGCAAACGCACGCCCAGACTCACCTTGCACGCGCCGGCGCCCGGCCCCTCCGAGACGTTCGAGCACCCGCTGATCACGCGATATGCCTCGCCCGAGATGCTCGCGCTGTGGAGCCCGCGGCGACGCTACAGCCTGTGGCGCCGGCTGTGGGTGACGCTGGCCGAGTGCCAGGCCGAGTTGGGTCTGCCCATCACGCCGGAACAGATCGCCGCGATGGAGGCCGCGGTCGAGAACATCGACATGGACGCGGCGCGGCGCTACGAGCGTGAGTTTCGCCACGACGTGATGGCGCACATTCACGCGTTCGGCGACGCGGCCCCCGAGGCGCGCGGCATCATTCATCTCGGCGCGACGAGTATGGATATCGTCGACAACGCCGACCTGATCCTGATTCGTGACGCGATCTGCCTATTGCACGCTCGGATTCTGTCGATCATCGCCGTGCTCGCGGACTACTGCGAGAAGTACGCCGACCTCCCGACGCTTGGGTTCACGCACCTGCAACCGGCGCAGCTCACCACAGTCGGCAAACGGGCTTCATTGTGGCTGAGCGATCTGCTGGCGGACGTGCACGCGTTGGATATGTGCGTGCTGGACATGCGCTGCCGCGGACTGCGCGGCGCGACCGGGACGCAGGCGTCCTTCCACAAGCTGCTGGGCGGCGTCGCCAAGGTGCGCAAGCTCGAATCGCTGTTCACGATGCACCTGGGGTTCCTCGAGTGCTATCCGGTCACGGGGCAGACGTATTCGCGAAAGGTCGATCTGGCGATTATCAACGTGCTCGGGTCGTTCGCCGCCGGCGTTCACAAGATCTGCAACGACATCCGCATTCTCGCGATGCTCAAGGAAATCGAAGAACCGTTCGGCGAGAACCAGGTCGGCAGCTCGGCGATGGCGTACAAACGCAACCCCATGCGCTGCGAGCGGGCCACCGGCCTGGCCCGGCACCTGATGACGCTCGTACAGTCGGCCCAGCAAACGCTGGCGGCCCAGATGCTCGAACGCACGCTCGACGATTCGAGCAACAAGCGCATCGTCATGCCCGAGGCGTTTCTGACGGCCGACGCGCTGGCGGTCATACTGCATAGCATCATGGACGGCCTGGTCGTCTATCCCGAAATGATCCGGGCCCGCATCGAGGCGGAACTGCCCTTCATCGCCACCGAGGACATCCTGATGGAAGCCGTCGCCAAGGGCGGCGATCGGCAGGAACTTCACGAACGCATCCGCCAGCACAGCCAGGCCGCCGCCGAGCAAATCAAGCTGCACGGCAAGCCCAACGACCTGATCGAGCGGCTGAAGTCCGATCCGGCGTTCGCCAAGGTCAAGTGGTCAAAGATCCTCGACCCCAAGCGCTACATCGGCCTCGCCCCGCAACAAACCCGCGAGTTCCTCAAGGGCGAAGTCCGACCGATCCTGGAAGACTGGGACGACGCAATAGCACCGCCGGACGTCGAAGTGTAGAAGAAGGGACGAAGGGAAAGACAAAGATCGTGGCCAAAGACGTGCCGCGCCAACTCAGAGCCCAAAGCGGAAGCGAGCGGCATATTCGTCGTTGCACACGGCGAGACATCCCAGGGGAGGTTTGTGTGAACAGGTCGATGCTGCTTCTGGCGTGCGGGCTTGCGTTGTTGGAATGCTCCTTCCGGTCGGGAACCGTGCACCACGTCCAACTAAGCAGCGACGGCACCGTCGTCGCCTACCGCGACCAGTCTCTTGACTCTGTCGTCGATGTGGCCCGCGACGGCCGTGTCTCGCACATCTTACACAGCGGCGTGGGCAAGACTCGAGGCCGCGGTGCTGAGGTGCCGCGAGGCGGAGTCGCAGCCTGTGGACGAATCCGCCGACTGACTCGCGACAGCACTGCTCAAGCGCAGTGGCACCTGGGATGCCGTAAACCGCTACGAACGCGCGTCTTGCGACTTCTGCATTCTGCATTCTGCGTTCCCTCCCGTGGCCATTCGCCGCCGAATACGATAAGATCGCCCCTTGTCCCGAGGTTGACGGTCGGGCCGGTGCAGTGCGTCGGTCGGACAACGAGTCAGGCCTTGACGGGAGCAGCTCACCCGGCTTGGCCCACGTGCAACGTTAACCCGGCCTGATCCTCGGGGCGTTTTTTGAGTTTTCAGGGTTCGGGGTTCAGGGTTCAGGATGATCGCCCACCGCGGCTTCTCTGAACCCTGAACCCTGAACCCTACCCACTATTTTGAACCCTGACCGCTGAACCCTGGTATGGCCTACACCGTTCTAGCTCGCAAATACCGCAGCCGCACGTTCGACGAGGTCGTCGGACAGGAGCCGATCGCCACGACGCTGGTCAACGCGATCAAGGCCGGCCGCATTCATCATGGCTACCTCTTTACCGGCACGCGCGGCGTCGGCAAAACCAGCATGGCCCGCATCCTGGCCAAGGCCCTGAACTGCCTCACCGCCGACGGCCCCACCGCCAAACCCTGCCTCGAATGCGACGCCTGCAAAGCCATTGCCGAGGGGCAGGATATCGACGTCGTCGAGATCGACGCCGCCAGCAACACCGGCGTCGACAACATCCGCGAGCTGCGCGGCAACGCCGCCTATCGCCCCGCCCGCGCCCGCTTCAAGGTCTACATCATCGACGAGGTCCACATGCTCTCGACCGGGGCGTTCAACGCCCTGCTTAAGACGCTCGAAGAGCCACCGGACCACGTCAAGTTCGTGCTGGCCACGACGGAGATTCAGAAAGTCCCGGCGACCATTCAAAGCCGCTGCCAGTGCTTCAACTTCCGCAACATCGGCCCCGACGCCATCGCCAATCGCCTGGCCGCGATCGTCAAGGAGGAGGGCGCCAAGGCCGAAGACGCCGTCCTGCGCCGCGTGGCACGTCTGGCCAACGGCTCGATGCGCGATGCCCTGAGCGTGCTCGACCAACTTCTGTCGGTCTCGCCAACGGAACTCACCGCCGCTCTCCTGGATGAGATTCTCCCGCCGGCGCAGGATGAACAGGCCTTCGCACTGCTGCGGCACGCGGC
>JAFGRR010000211.1 GCA_016935035.1 Phycisphaerae bacterium
ACGGCTCGATATCTATGATCAGGAAAGCGATCGCGAGCCCCGCCACAATGCACAACCCCAGCACCACAGGCACGAGGCCGGCCGCGGCCTCCTCGTAGGTCACCTGACGGACATGCAAGCGCTCATATTCGTCGATACGGCTCGCCCAGCCCTTCCAGCGAGCGGCTTCCGCCCTGTAGAGCTTGATCTGGAGCAGTCCTATCAGCTGCTCCGCCGCGTACGCCGACAGCTCGTCGAAGACCCGCCGCATGCGATGCGCCGCCTCCGTCGCGCGCCGCCTGAGCGGACGGACCAGTCCTCCTCCGCCCAGAAGCACTACTGCCAGCATCAGCACCGTCAACAACGGACTCTGATGCATTAGCACCAGAGACAGCAGCGCGACGTTCAGCACCTGATAGAGCAGATCAATATGCACACGCATGAACTTTGCTGCGCGCATCGGATGGTGAAGGATCGTCTCCAGGCGCAACCCAACGGGCTGAGAGCGGATCTCAACCAGATCCTGCTGGACAAACTGATGGAAGATTGCCTTCTGCCAGTCGCGGCAGAGCCGATAGTTGAAGCGAGCCGCGACCCTCCCCCGCACGACCGCAACCACCTGCCCGACACATATCAGGCCCACGATCGCGGTCGCGACCAGAACGATGAGCACACGATTATCGACCATGAGCCCGTAAGCCACGAGGAACTGGCGCATTTCGTCGCCGTGATGGCCCACCACGGCTGCAAGCAGGGGCGCGATCAAGGCGAGGCCAATTCCCTGACTAATGCTGCCCAGCAGCAAGAGGCAGAAGAGCAGCGCGGCGCTGCGCTTGTAGTTGCGCAGGACGCTCAGGATGCGCCGCACCAGCGCCACCCCGCCGGTCCGATCCTTCATGATATCGACGGACACCGGATGCCCATTCGGTCGCGCTGCGCGGCGAAGTCCTCGACGAAGCGCACAAGCCGCGCACCATAAGGTTCATCGAACTGAGAGACGAAAAATCTGCTCAGCTCGCCCAGCCGCTGTAGGATTTCGCGGTCATCGATTTGAGCCGTGAGCCGGCGGGCCGCGTCGATCAACTCGGCACGGCCGTGCGCCTGGACCACTTCCGGCGAGCGCTGGATGTCTCGAAAGTGGGTCATCGTATAGACAGCCTGAAAGTGCCGAGCTTGCACATCATCAATTGGCAAGAAACAGAGCACGGGCTTGCGATGCAGCAATCCTTCGATGAGGATTGTCGAAAGCGGGGACATGAGGGCATCGACCGACGATAGAATGTCGTGCGTGTCACGCAGGTCGGTCAGCTTGATGTGGTATCCGTCGCGGCCCACCGCTTCGAGATAGCCTCGCATCGTGCTCTCGATCACGACGTGTCGGAAATGGGATGCGAGTATCTGACGCGCACGATTAACATTGGCGCCCCATGGATGAGGCCTGTAGATGATCGCGACGGGTCCGAGTTCGCCGTTCTCGATCGCCTCGTCGAGAAGTTTGAGATCGGCCCACTCGTCTGTGCCCAGGCTGCCGCCCGCGTAGAGCACGATCTTTTTGTGCGGGTCGACGCCATGCAGGTGCGCGAACGACGTCCTGTCGATCCGTGGTGGGTCGCGATAGAGATCGAATTGCGCGGCTCCGAACTTCACGACGTGTTCCGCGGGCACGCCGAGAAACTCGACCGCGTGCTGTTTAGTCTGCTCGCCCCAGACGAGATAGCGGTCCGGGCGCCCGGAGACCAGGCGATTTCCCGATGGGTTGTCCCACGAATTCATGATCATGAGACACGGGAGGCCGAGCCGGTTGCATTCGTAAAGAACGTCGAGACTGAACGGACTGTCTGGTGTGCCAGGAATAATGGCGAGGTCATAGTTTGCCGCTAGCAGCGATTCCAACGGGCCGTTCTTCGTCCTGCGAATGCGCCGCCATGTCCAGTCCCGGAAGCATTCGTAAATGCCCGGTGTACCGAGAGCGGTGTACAGAACCTCGGCCTTCAGCGACATGACAAGACGCCAAGTCCGTCGGAGTTCCCGGCTGGTGGCATCTAAGAACGGGCGCATGACCGTAACCTGGAGCAGTCTCGCCCAAAGCTGGTGCCGGTATGGATGCGGCTGCAGCCGTCGCAGCGTCGCACCGCGGATCAATGGCGCCGGATCGGAACCCAGGCGACGATGACCCTCGGGAGGAACGATAACGTCGACCTCGTGTCGCCCGAACAGCGGCTCGAACACACGGGCCTGCAGGAAATGTCGTACAAAGATGTCGTGATCGATGAATACGCCGATCTTCAGCCGCCGCTGGCGCGGCGAGCTGTCCTTTTCAAAGGCCAGATCGGCAACCGTCGGCGCAGCATCCTGTTCAATGCGTTGAATGCTCATTGCAAAGCGCGCAACAGCTTGAAGGTGCCGAAGGAGTCGATTTCGGTCTGAGCAAGGAACTGTCGTAGCTGGTTGCGTTCCTGCGCCAGCCGCTCCGGCCGATGAAACAGCAGATCACAAATCTGGTCATTGAGTTTCCACTGGAGGGAGTCGCAGCTCATCCGCATTGCTCCCGGCGGAGGCTCTCCGAGCGCGAGCGCGAAGCAGGCCGCGGCATTGTCACGCGTGACCTGGTCGGGGCGAGGCAGATCGTGCGCGCGGCCCAGCAGCTCGATATACCCATTCCGATCGCGCGCGGCATGCACGGTCTGCCATGGTGTGTAGTAGCTTCTATCACCGACGATCACTGGTATCCCGGCTGCGGTCGCTTCAAGGGCCCCTGTGCCGTGGACCGTGACAACCGCGTCGGCGCACGCCAGCGCAGTGACGGCATCCGTATCGACCGGCAACAGTTTCACGTGTTCGGGCAGGTCGCGCGCGACCTCCGACATGGAGAAGCCGCCGTACCACCGCTCAGTCGGGTGCGGCTTGATCAGCCAAATGGCGTCCCGCAGTTGCCTCGCCGTGTCTAGGGTCAGTTGCGCCCAGTCGAGAAAATCTGTGAAGTTGGCCATGGCGAAGGTATGAGGAAAATCGTACCACACGTGTCCCATCACCAGGACCACGGGGCGGTCGGTCTGGCCGCTGAGAAACTGCCGTGCTGCTATTCGGTCCGAAATTCGCCGTTCAGGTTGGTACGCATGCCTCGCATTCACATCCGAGCTCTTGCCGGTCGAACGTGCGGAGAGGGTCTCGTAACCGATCTCCACGAGACGCGCGCGAACGTTGGCAGGCTGGCTCGCGAACGACTCCCACGGGAGATGCTCGACCGGATTCAGGTAGTCCGCACGCGACCAGAACCGGCGAATCCGAACTCCCTCATTGAAGTTGGTCATATGATATGCTGGCGTCCCGCGCGACAAGGCGAGCCAGACGAGAGTCCCCCATTCGCTCTTCCATGGATGACTGAGAACAACCTTGTCGACCTGCCGCTGCGCCAATAGTTGTTCGTACAGGGCAATGTAGCGCAGCGTCTGGGCGAGCGTACGGCACCAGCCTGGATCAGTGAGCGGCGGACGCGGATGCAAGCTCACTTTGAGCATTGTATCGTACCACACATACGTAGGCAGATCATGCGGCAGACGCAGCTTGAGGAGTTCCTCATGAGTGCTGACGCCGCGCAACATGTTCGCAGCTGCATCGTGGAACTTGGCAATTGGCATCGCGCGCTCGTCCTCCACGTATACGAACTCGCGAAATCCGATCCGTTCCAGTGCACGCCGACCGCGCCAGTCGTTCTTGCGGCGGAGAAGCCCCACCAGATGAAACCGTTCGCCGGCCGCGACCAGCGCTTCGATGAACAAGCGGAGACGGAAGAAGTGACCCGGATTGTTCCA
>JAFGRR010000212.1 GCA_016935035.1 Phycisphaerae bacterium
CCGGCACATCGGTCGCGCACAGCCGATAGTTGTACGCCTGCACGCGTCTGTCGCCCGCACCTTCCGCCCCCGGCCCGTCCGCGTCAATCCCCGGCAGCAGCCCGCTCGACGGATCGCCCGCCACGACATACGGATCGACCTCCTTCACGAACTGGTGGTGCCTGGCGTTCTCGGTTTGCACGCCGTTGAGCGTTTCGGCGTATGTCGTATTGGCCTCGCGCCCGACCGTATAGCTCACGCCGGCCAGCGCCATCAGGTCGCCTTCATACGTCGCGTCGATGAAGACCGTTGCGGCGAATCTGCTGCCTCCTTCGAGGATGATGTGATCGATGCGATTGCCGTCCATGACCACGCCGCCGTCCAGATCGAGCCGCCCGGATTGAACGTTGAACTGCTTCTCGATCATGATTCTCACGAAGACGTTTTCAGCAACGTGCGGTTCGAACGTCCAGGCCTCTTCCTGGCCATACTCGCGTCCGACCATTCGATAGAACTCGCGTGCCATCCCGCCGATCGCCGCCTTGTTGCCGATATCCGTCGCCCCCAGCCCCGACGACGTCATCCCGCCCACGTGCCGGCCCGGCTCGATCAACAGCACGCTCTTGCCCAGCTCCGCTACCTTGGCGGCGGCAATCACCCCGCCCGACGTCCCGCCATACACGATGGCGTCAAAACGCGGCGGCTGCATCTCGCAACCGGTACAGGCCACTAGAAGAGCCGACAACACACACGCCCTGGCGATCATACCCAGACTCCCACGATGTCGAGTTGTCCCCGCTGCATCGGCGTGATGATGCGTGCCAACGGCTTGAACGTCAAATCAGAAGCGGCGGTGTGGCGTGTGAACTTGATAAGGTCGTGGAATCACGCGGCGTTGGGCAACTATGAGAGGGACCGCCGGCCAGAAGCAGGGGGGCAGATCGTCGCGAACTCGTTAAGGCTAGCTCACGGATAACACGCCCCGTTGCGAACCAGTCGGGCGCGGGCTTGCACGTGAGAGAGAGTCCAACTGCTATTCAGCGCGGCGTGGAGTGCTAACCGTCTACGGTTGGCTCTCCGCCTCATATTCCCTCATCGTCGCCTCTTCCTCTGGGCTCATGGCGTGCCGCGGCTGCTCGGCAGCGATCAGTGGATCGCCCGTGGCGGGATCGAGAATGGTAGTGCGGCCGTTCTCGTCACGCGCAGGCTTCCATGGCTCGTTTCCGATCTTCACCTCGCGCTGCTTGCCTTTCTCGTCGTAGTTGAACCAGACGCGATATTCCTTGCCGTCGGAACCGGCGAATCGGAACGAAGGCCACAGAGTCTGCTTCCCGCATTTGGGGCATGTATCCGGTCCGGTTGCCGCTACCTTGGTTTCCTGCCCGCCGCAAGTTGGATCGGTGCATGTCCAGTCGCTGAGGAAGTTGAACGCGGTTCGGGTGGTTGGCCTGATACTGGTTGTATCCTCAGGCGCCAGAGCGGTGTATCGCAGGATTGCGACGACGGCCAGGATTCCGACGACACAAAGGAGAATGAGCTTGCGTTTTTGGGCACCGAAATCACTCAACGTTGGCTCCTGAGAGAGCGACCCGCGGGTCTCTAGCTAACGCCATCCGTCACGCTCGGGAAGTGGGCCGGTCCACCACCACATGTTATTCCGTGAGAAGTTGTAGTGCGGAGTTGCCCCGGCACCGAAGCTCTCCTTGCAGATTGCGCATATGTACTGACGACGGGGATTTGTCTCACCGCGCACGAGCCCGTAGCAATCGCCGAGAGGGCTGTTTGCTCGGTAGAGGCTCTGTATGGTCATGTTGAGCATATCCCGTGTGTAGACCTTCTTGGTGCTGCCGTCCAAGGCCGAAAGATGTATGTAGCCACGATGGCGCGCGGTCAACCACGTCGGCCCATCATACCAGGGGCGGGCTCCGTCGTCCCAGAGCAGCCGTCCGCCATCACGCCACGGGTAGCCGAAGGCCACGTTGCCTGTCCCTGGCGCATACAGTGGTGCCTCGACCAACTCGTTATCGGGGCCAACCTCGGCCGTCAGGATCGTGCGCTCCGGCCAGCGGGGCGGATTGGTCCATGTGTTCCAGAGGTTCTTCTTGTTCAAGTCCGTCGTGAAGTGGCGGACTATGTATGTAAGGCCGTAGCCGCACGAGGGCACTCGCGTATTCACTCGCTCCAAGCCAGTGCTGGACTTCGCCTCAAAGTCAAACTTGGTGCGGTACGGATCGGACGGGCAGACGAATACCTTCGGATTACCGCAGAACGTGGGGACGAGCTTGTAGAACCAGAGGTCCTTCTTGGCAACCCACCAGGCGGCCTCACTCCAGACGCTCTGAGGCAGGCTGCCTTCCCACTCCTCCTGGTAGTTTATGAGGCCCTGTCCAACCTGCTTCATGTTGCTGTTGCAGACGACCGTTCTGGCTTGTTCGCGGGCCTCGTTCAGCGACGGCAAAAGGATCGAGATCAGTAGGGCGATGATCGCCACGACCACCAGCAGCTCGATCAATGTAAAGCCACGCTTACACTTGCGTTGTGTCTCTGGCGAGCCCCGCTTCATGGCCGACTCCTTTGCGCTGCTACGTGTATGCGAACACTATGATCGCGAATGCGCTACGATGGGCGAATGAACCCTTTCATCGAATTATCGCACAAAGAGCGGCGCGCTGCAATCCACTCTTTCACAAGTCGCTACAAACGCAGCAGCACGGGGCCGGCGGCGGCCAAACGCCTGACAATCTCGGCGTCCACATTCAGCCCCAGCCCGTGCCCGCCGCGCCGCCGCAGGCGACCTCCATGTCCGAAATGCAGCGACGGCCGGGCGACATCCTCGCGCAGCAACCAGCGCCCGAACGCTCCCTCGACGAACCGCACCGACGGGCAAACCTCCAGAAACGCGGCTCCCGCCGCCGTCAGAATGCTGGTCTCGCCCACCAGGCACCCGAGCTGCACATCCAGCCCCGCCGCCAACGCCTGCCGGGCGATCCGCAACGCCGGCATCAGCCCGCCGTTCTTGGCAATCCGGATGTTGAGCACGCGCACGGCGTCCTCCGCGATCAGCCGCCGGGCGTCATCCGGCGTCAGCAGCGACTCGTCCGCGATCAGGTCGCAGGTGGTGTGCTGGGCCAGTGCGGGCAGGTGGCCGTCGTTCTGGTCCGCCAGCGGCTGCTCCAGCGCGCTGACGCCGTGATCCTCCAGGATCGCCAGGGCACTACGCGCCTCGGCGAACGACCAGCCGGCGTTCGCGTCGGCGCGGAGCGTGACCCGTCCCTGACGCAACGGGCGGCGCAGCACCTCGTACGTCCAAATCAAACGCTCCTGCCATCCTCTGACCGCGACCTTGATCTTGAAATCTCGCAGCCCGTACCACCGCTGAGCATGCAGCATGAGCTTCAGCTTGCGCCGCGAACGCCCGATCACCACACCCGAGTAGCGTGCCGTTTCCAGACATCCCGGTGGTCCAAACCCGGGCAGGTCGAGCCAGCCGGCCACGTCCGCCGCCCGCCGGCCGAACACCCGTCCCGCCAAGTCGATCAGCGCCAGCTCGATCGCCGCCCGCGCCGCGCAGATGACCCGTCCGTCGGCGTCGAACGGCAGGGTGTCAATGAACTCGAGTGCCTCGGCAAAGCTCGTCGGCCGAAAGTCCAACAGCAGGGGGGCCAAGATCGTCTGGAGGTCATCCACCACCGACGCCACCGACTCCCCCGTGACGTATGGCCGGGCCAGCGTCTCGCCATAGCCGACATGCTCCGCAAATGGAGCGGCCGCCGTGAGCTGCACGATGACCGGGTCGGCGACGTCGCGCTGGGCCGTCGCGTGTTCGAACCGCACGCGCATCGGAATGCGCAGCGGGCGAATCTGCATCTCACGGATTCGCAGCGGCAGGTTGGCGTGTGGCTCAAGCATCAGTTATCAGCCGGTCGTCATAGTGCGGCACAATCGCCGGGTGCCATGGGCAGGCCCGCCGAAGGCGGGTTTGCCCGTGCCTGCGCACGGGCAGGTCGTTGACCTGCCCATGGCACTCGTTTCCAAGCGGAGATCGTCGCCGAAAACGCCACACGCTCGCCGGTTGTCAGAGCGCGTATTCAGATTGGCGATCCACTCGACTGCGCATACACTAGCCGCTTCCAACGCGGCTGTGTATTACCGCCGCAAACGTAACGACCGACGTTGCCGCAATGTAGCGGCCGACGTCTCGTCGGCCGTAGCGGGGTGCCCCGCCCTTTCAACGGTGGGGGACTGATGTTGCGGCCGGTGCGCCGGCGCCCGTGGTGCCCCGCCCTTTCAAGGGTGGGGGACTGAACCCACGTAGAGGGCTTCGGCACCGCGACACCGTCAGTCCCCCACGGCTGAAGCATGGGGCACCCACGTGTCGCCTGTTGAACGCGAGTTGCGCGGCATTGTCCGCCATTGATTGCTGATCCCCAGAGGAACCTCACGATGTCCGCTGCCGTCACCATCGCCGAACTTGCCAAACACGTTGGCCAGACCGTCGCGCTTTCCGGCTGGCTCTACAACAGCCGCTCCAGCGGCAAGCTGCTCTTTCTGATCATGCGCGACGGCACCGGCCTTTGCCAGTGCGTGCTTGAAAAGACCGATGCCAACGCCGACATGTTCGACGCCGCCAGGCACCTCGGCCAGGAATCATCCCTCATGGTCACCGGCGTCGTGCGTGCCGACGAGCGATCCACCGGCGGTCACGAGCTGACCGCGTCCGACGTCCAGATCGTCCAGGCCGTCGAGGGCTATCCGATCACGCCCAAGGCGCACGGCATCGAGTTCCTAATGAAGCACCGCCACCTGTGGTTCCGTTCGCAGCGGCAGTGGGCCATCATGCGTGTGCGGGCCACGATCATCGACGCCATTCGCGGCCACCTCAACAGCAACGGTTTTGTCCTGATCGACACGCCGATCTTCGCTCCTTCAGCCGGCGAAGGTGCCCAGACGCTATTCCAGGTCGATTACTTCGGCGAGCCGGTGTACCTGGCCCAGACAGGCCAGCTCTACGTCGAGTCCGCCTGCATGGCCCATCGCAAGGTCTACTGCTTCGGCCCAACGTTCCGCGCCGAGAAGAGCAAGACCCGCCGCCACCTGACCGAGTTCTGGATGGTCGAGCCCGAGGTGGCCTACGCCGACCTGAACGAGATTCTCGCCATCGCCGAGGATTTCACGTGCAGCGTCGTGCAGCGTGTCCTGCGCGACCACCGCGCCGAACTCGAAACGCTCGGCCGCGACGTAAGCGCGCTGGAGAAGATCCAAAAGCCGTTCTATCGGCTGACATACAGCGAGGTCGGCGAAATCCTGCGTTCGGATCGCGTGCGCGAAATGCTGAACGCCGATCTCGAACGTACCAAGGCCCGTGTCGCCGAACTGAACAAGCTGATCGAGGACAAGGAAGCCGAGCGTGCCGCCCAAGGCACCAAGAAGTGGAAGCAGGAGAAGCTCGCCCAGGAGATCGTCGAGCACCGCGAGGAACTCGCCGACCGCGAGGAAGAGGTCCGCAACATCCCGCATCACGCCGAGCTGGCCGCGAACTTCGAGTGGGGCAGCGATCTCGGCGGCTCGGACGAGACCATCATCGCGCGCATGCACGATCGCCCGGTCTTCGTCACGCACTACCCGCGCGCCTGCAAGGCCTTCTACATGAAGCGCAACGCCGACGATCACCGCCTCGTCAACAACTTCGACATGCTCGCCCCCGAGGGCTACGGCGAGGTCATCGGCGGTTCGCAACGTGAGGACGATCTCGACGTGTTGCTCGAAGCCATGCAGGCCCAGAAGCTCGACCAGGCCGACTACGAGTGGTACCTCGATCTCCGACGCTACGGCACCGTCCCGCACGCCGGCTTCGGCCTCGGCGTCGAGCGTACCGTAACCTGGCTCTGCGGCCTTAAACACATCCGCGAGACCATCCCCTACGCTCGCATGATGGGCAAGATCTATCCGTGATGCACGCCGGCTCCACGCCGCACGCCCCGTCCACGCTCTGAGCCGTATCGCGGTCAAAGAAAAGGGACGAAGGGACGAAGGGAACGACAAAGACGGTCAATCGCGCTACCCATGCAGCGTCGGCCCCCTGCCCATGTAGCGTCGGCCCCCTGCCCACGTAGCGTCGGCCCCCTGCGGCCGACGTAGGA
>JAFGRR010000213.1 GCA_016935035.1 Phycisphaerae bacterium
CATCAAGTGCCGCTACTGGACGGCCCGCGCGGGCAATGACGCGGATGACCTGGATCTCAGTCAGGACCGCATCGACGCCAAGGCCATTGCGTCGTTCGGTACCAAGGACTTGCTCGATCCCGAGCGGACGCGCCAGGTGTTCCAGAAGATCGAGAAGCGGGCCCGACATGCGCTGGAGAAGCACTCGCGACCGTTCGCTGCGGCTGGCGCCCACTTTGTGCCGTGGAATCACGTACAAACTGTTATCGAGCAGTTGGAGTCGCTACGCGGCGAGTTCGATGACGCCGTGCAGCAGTTCCTGGCAAGCTACGCCACGCTGCGCGCCGCGTGGCAGGCGCAGCATCCGGAGATCCCGGACGCGTGCTATCCGCTGCCGATGGCGCTGCCCGGCCGGTTCGGCCTGTCGTGGCACGCGTTCAAGGTGACGGGGGCACCCGACCTGACGCCGATCGAGGACATCGAGATGGAACTCGCGCAGCGGCGGGCGCGTGATGAGCAGGTCAAACTCATGGAGGCCAACCTCAAGACCGAGTGCCAGCAGTTCGTCGAGCAGTACGTGCTGGGCTTTCGGCGGGAAGTCGCGGAGTTCTGCGCGCAGGTCATCGCCGAGCAGGGCCAGGTGCACGGCAAGACGCTGACCGCCATCCGCGACCGCATCGACCGCTTCCACGCCATGAACATCTTCGGCGACAACGATGCGGCCATGAAGTTGGCGCGCCTCAAGCAGCAGATCGCCGGCCTGACCGGCCAGGACCTGGCCAACCAGCCCGACGTCGCCGCCAGACTCACGCAGGCCTGCCAGACGCTCAGGAACCAGATCCTGCACCCGGCGGCCGTCAGCCAACTCACCGGCCGGCTCAAGCGGCGGGTGGTGCTGGAGTGAGTGGGGGTGTTGTAGATAACCGACGCCGGTTTCCATCACAGAGCGTCACGGATCGACGTACTATCTGCCGTGTGGCGCGTAATCCCACGTCAGAACGTCTCTCCGCACTCCGGGCAGCGCCGCTCGGTAAGTTGCCATTGCAGATAGCCACACTTCGCACACCGTGGCTCTTCTATCTCGATGCGGAACTTGAGACCGCAATCAACGCACGTGGGCGTCCCGGCTTCGACCATTTGCCGGCTGGAGCAGCGCGGGCAGACGATCTCCAGCCGGGCGGCGCACGACTCAAGCTGCTCGATCTTTCCCACCTGCCTGATCTTCGCCATGATGATCAGGGCGAGCGAGCCGCACGCGTCGGTGACACCCGCCGCCCCCAGCAGGCGGAACCAGATCTCGTCGTCGGGCTCGGTGAGCAGCATCCATGAGGCAAGCCCGGCCACAACCCACACGATTACGACCGTGCCTTGCCGTAGCCAATCGAGCGCCGTCCCCGCCGCGACCTGGCCCAGCAGGCAGGTGTGGGCGAACGAGAAGGCGACGAATGCCGCGATCAACGTTGCCTTCCCAAACACCACGTTCTCGGTGTCTTCGGCCCAGATGCAAACGAGCGTCATGAGCAGGGCGACTGCGCACGCCGCCAGTCCCGCCAGTGCGGTTGGCACCCAGCGGCGCTTCTCACGCAGCGCGGCACACGGAATCGCCAGGATGTACGCTGCCAGCAGCGCCGCTGTGGTCAGCGTCGCCCGCAACACTGGCTCGTCCCCCCAGCCCGGCCACCAGATGCACAGCACCAGCACGACGAAGTTAATGCCGAACAGCACCAGCCCAACCGTGCTCAGCGCGGGCCAGCGGCGCTTCTCAAGCGAGTGCGCACACACCATCGCAAAGGCACTGTGCACAGCAACGGCCCCCAGTGTGCCCAGGATCCGCGCCGTGAGACGGCCAAACTCGCCCAGCAGCAGCACCGCCACAGCCACCACGGTGCACGTGGTCAGCGACGAGATCAGCCCCCAGAGGAAGATCCGTTTGAGCCGCAGGCGCGCGGGCAACGAGTCGGTCACGGACTGGACGTCGGTGGAATCGGCCATGTGCGCTCCTCGTGTCGGCGTTGATTGCCGGCGTTCAGTGGAACATGGTAAACCGACGCGTCGCAAAGAGCCGCTGCTGGCTGACGCGGCCGAGCGTTAGCACGACGATCGCAGTCATCTCCAGCATCCACGTGCAAGATCGCCGCGTGTAACCCGGGGGCTGGGACCGAACAAGGCCCCTCAAGTGCGGTGGCCGGAACCGGCGTTTTGACCGTCAGCTGAATGCTGCCGTGCGTTATGCAGCCGTATACGTACTACCTCTCTTACCCTCGCTCTGCTGCCGCTTGATCTTCTTTGCCTTGAGAAGCACGCTAAGCGTGTTGTACGCGTCGGAGGGTCGCCCGGCCGCTTGCCATGCCTTGGTGATCTGGGCACCCGTCGCGCCCTTCGCACCGGCTTTCCGGATGATCTCGAGTACCAATTCATTGGCGGTCTTCTTGAACTTCCGCCGCTTGATGCTCTTGGTCGCGACCTTCGCCTTCTTACCCGATCCTGACCGGCGACCGCGTTTCTGGGTCTCAACTGAGATTCCCAGCGCCTGGAACGTCGCATCGATGGCCGCGACGGCATCCAGATGGGATTGTCGCTCGGTTTGCAGTTTCGAGACCAGAGACTGGAGTTCGTTGATCAACTGCTTGGCCATGGCGTGCTCCTTCGAAGAACCTGCCCCC
>JAFGRR010000214.1 GCA_016935035.1 Phycisphaerae bacterium
CAGTTCGCCGAGAAGGTCATCCTCGCCAAGGTCAAACGCGCCTGCTTTCACAGCATCGTGCGGCCGGGTGAGCAGATCCGCTACGAGGCGGTGGTCGAGCAACTGCACGATGCCGCTGCCGCGACCACCGGGCGGGCTTTCGTCGGCGACGACCTCGTCGGCGAGATCGATATTGTCTTCTCGCACATTGACCAGAACATGAGCGGGCTGGACTTCCCCGAGGAGAACTTCGTGTTCACGCCCGAGTTCATGTCGCTGCTGCGCACGTATCAATCGTCCGCCGGCAACAGGGTGACAATATGAGTGAGCGCCGCGTCGTCATAACCGGGCTCGGCCCCGTGACCCCCATCGGCATCGGCACCGAGAGCTTCTGGGCCGCGCTCCTTGAGGGCCGTTCGGGCATCCGCCAGATCGAAACCTTCGATCCGTCGCGCTTCGATTCGCGGATCGCCGGCGCCGTCGAGGATGCCAAGGTCGCGGACTATGTGCCGAAGAGCTACCGCAAGGCCTCGAAGATCATGGCCCGCGACATCGTGCTGGCCGTCATCGCCGCTCATCAAGCCGCGACCGACGCCGGCCTGAAGACCAAGTGCCTGATCGACCGTGGCGAGGCCGACGGCGAACCGAACATCGACAGCCGGCGTTTCGGCGCCAACATCGGCGCCGGCCTGATCTGTGCCGATCTGCATGAGTTGGCCGAGGCGTTGGCGACGGCCGGCGTGGATGGCACTTTCAGCATGGCCAAGTGGGGCAACGAGGGCATGAACACCCTCACTCCGCTCTGGCTGCTCAAATTCCTGCCGAACATGCTCGCCTGTCACGTCACGATCGTGCACCAGGCCTACGGCCCCAGCAACACCATCACCTGCGGCGAGGCCAGCAGCCACCTGGCCATCGGCGAAGCCTTCCGCACCATCGCCGGCAACACCGCCGACGTCTGCATCTGCGGCGGCGCCGAGAGCAAGCTCAGCCCAATGGCGCTGATGCGTCAAAGCCTGGGCAAGCGTCTGAGCCAGCGAAACGACACGCCCGAAACCGCGGTGCGTCCGTTCGCCGCCGACCGCGATGGGTCGGCGGTTTCAGAAGGTGGCGGTCTCGTCATTCTCGAATCGCTCGACCACGCCAAGAAGCGCGGCGCCCGCATTTACGCGGAACTGGTCGGTTTCGGCGCCAGCAACGACGCCCATTCGCCGGGGCAACCAAGCCAACCGCATCCCGAAGGTCGCGGTGTCGCGGTGGCGATGAAGAAGGCGTTGCGCGATGCCGGCCTGACGCCCGGCGACATCAGTCTGGCAGCGGCGGCCGCCGCCGGGCTGCGCGAACACGACCTGTCCGAGGCGAAGGCCTTTCAGACCGTCTTCGGCGAGCGGGTGTCCGAACTGCCAGTCATGTCGATCAAGGGCGCCGTCGGCAACAATGGCGCGGGCAGCGGCGCGATCGACTTTATCGCCGCCATTCTCGCCCTCTACCACCGTACTATCCCGAGCACCATAAACAGCCAGTCGCCAGACCCGGCGTGCGGGCTAAGAGTCGTCACCAACGGCCCGATCGACGCCAATATCGAGGCGGCGATCTCGACCTCCTACGCGCTCGGCGGCGGCCAGAACGCCGCCCTCGTCATTCGACGATACGCCGAATAAGCCGCGGAGACTTGGACGGAATGCTGCGATGAATCGAAGAGTTGTCATCACCGGCATGGGTTGGGTAACCCCGCTGGGCACCGAGATCGAGGCCGTCTGGCAGCGTCTGCTCAAAGGCGACAGCGGCATCAACCTGATCACGATCTTCGACGCCCGCACCTACCCGACGACCTTTGCCGCCGAGGTCACGGACTTCAACCTGCGTGACTTCCTCGGCGACCACCACGCTGCGCACCAGACGTGCAGCCGCAACGCCGGCTTCGCGCTGGCCGCCGCCGAGATGGCCTGGCGCTCCGCGGGGTTCACGAACGGGTCACAGGTTGATCCCGAGATGGTCGGCGTGTACCTGGGGGCTGGTGAGGGCCCGATCGACTTCGATAACTTCGCCGCAGCCGCCCTCGCCGGCTGGGATCCCGAAGAACGCAATCTGAACACCAAACGCTGGGCAGAAGTGGCGTACGAGCGGCTGGATGCCGTGCGCGAATTCGAGCAAGACCCGAATTGTGCCGCCGGCCATATTGCCTGCCGCTTCAACGCCCAGGGACCAAACCTCAACACCCTCACCGCCTGTGCCGCCAGCACCCAGGCGCTCGGCGAAGCCAGCCGGCTCATCCGCCGCGGCGACGCCGACGTCATGATCTCCGGCGGCGCGCACAGCATGATCCACCCGCTCGGCGTAACGGGCTTCAACCGTCTGACCGCCCTTTCCGAGCGCAACGACGAGTTCGCCTCGGCGTCGCGACCGTTCGACGTCACGCGCGACGGATTCGTGCTCGGCGAAGGTGCCGGAATCCTGATCCTCGAGGAATACGAGCTGGCCAAGCAGCGCGGTGCGAAGATCCTGGCCGAGATCATCGGCTACGGCTCGACCGCTGATGCCTTCCGCGTCACCGATATGCACGAAGGCGGACGCGGCGCGACGGCCGCCATGCAGGCGGCGCTCGCCGACGCCGGCGTCGAGCCGAGTGACATCGACTACATCTCCGCGCACGGCACCAGCACCGAGGAAAACGACAAGATCGAGTCGCTCGCAATCGGACAGGTCTTTGGCGAACGCGCCCGCAACGTCCCCGTCAGCAGCGTCAAGAGCATGTTCGGCCATCTTATCGCCGGCGCCGGCGCCGTCGAGCTGATCACGTGCGTGCTTGCCATCCGCGACGGCATCATCCCGCCGACGACGAATTACAAGCACCCCGATCCGAACTGCCCGCTCGATTACGTCCCCAACAAGCCGCGCCAGGCCATGCTCAAGACCGTGCTGTCCAACAGCTTTGGCTTCGGCGGCCAGAACGACACAATCGTCGTCCGCGCCCCTGAGGCATAGCCGCCCAATGTAGCGGCCGACGTCTTGTCGGCAGTCCTCGATCGCCGCGCAAGAAACAAACACCAAGCGCAGAGGCCTGACGCCACGCAGCTTGCATGCTCAATGGGTCAGCGCGTAGAGCACGATGTTTGCCGCGAGCCGGCGAGCATCCTCCGCCTCAACACCGCGACAGCCAAACGCCGACTGATCGCCGCTGCCACATAACAACGCGTACGGACTATAAACCAGTGCCAACCGCCCATCGATCTCAAGCCCCCACAACACCGGCTCGGACAATCCCGGCTCCGCCCGCAGCGCCGCCGCGTTGTACCGCACGGTGCCAAGCTCAAACCCGGGTGATCCCCGGATGATCGGATGATCGGCCGGCAAGCGCGACCACGTCGCGTCCGGAAACACGCTCGCCACCAGCACGCGCAACGACTCATCGAACGACTCCCACCCGCAACACGCCTCGGCGAACATGAAGCCCCCACGCCGCAAGTGCCCCACCAGCGCCCCGCGCTCCTCCGCTGAAAGATCAAACCCCGAGCACCCCGTCATGTACAGAATCGGGCACGACGCCAGGTCATCATCGGTCAGCCGCAACTGCCGATACTGCGTCACAACGTCCAACCCAACCTCGTCCCGCAGAAACTCGGCGAAGTCCACCGGCGACAGCGGATACGGCCGCCAGTCGCCGTCGTAGACAATCTGCGTCAGACGCAGCACATCGCCCGGCGGCGGTCCGGGATCCTCGGCTTGTGCCGACGGCAGCAACACCAGGTCAAGCCGATCGTGCAGCGGACGCCGACCGACCGCGTACGCCGCGATGTTCGTGCCCAGGTGCAGCGCCTGCTCGCTGAGCTTCGGCACGTCACCGATCTCCCACAATGCCGACAGGTTCACCGGGCTGAATATCACCGCCGTCCGACATCCGACGTCGATCCCCTCGAGCTCCATGGGCGGCACGTCGTATTCAAGATGGTACAATGCGTGGTCACTGCCCAATTCGTGCAGCGGATACTCGGGAAAGACGTCCGCAGCGAACTCCCTAAACCCATCAATGAATGACTTGCGCCGACAGCAGGCGTCCACCAGCAGCGTGCCGCCCTGCTCTACATACGCCCGCAGCTTCTGTCGCTGCGCCGGCGACCATTTCGGAAACTCGTGCCCCTCGAAATAGAGAATCGGCGCGGCGAGCCACTCGTGCAGTGGCGCGTCAAACGGCACCGCCTGGGCCGCCACCGGCTGGCCCAGGCGATCGTCAATGAAGGCCACCAGATGGGCGACGTCATGTCGATCGAGATTCCAGCGCTGGTCATCGGACCAGCACAGCTTCTGAATGGCCAGCGGCTTGTGGGCCTTGGCCAGAAACAGCACCGCGAAGCACGTGTTGTAGAACTCGCCCGGCCAGGTCCCGTTCGCTTGCTGCGTACGTACGAGGAACTCGGCCCCCTCGCTGTACCAGTCGTGGCGGCCGAAGTAGCGTTGCCCGGAAAGCATCCCGGTGCGCTCAACGGCCAGTAGCCAGTAGTAGAGCCAGTCGTGGTTGCCGCGCGGATTGTCGTCGGCTTGAAAATGCTCGTCCAGCCACGCCAGCCCCGCGGCCAGCGGCCGACTATCGCTGTAATGCCCACAGCCGGCGACCACGCCGTTGCGATAGGACCGCCCGCTGCGCACATCGACCTGTTCACCCACGATCAGCAGGTTCGAGATGTTGGCGGCCGTCATCGAGCCATAGCTGCGGCCCTCGCCACGATAGGTCCACCCGCCATCCTTCTGCTGAGTGTCGAGCACCATGTCCCGCGTCTCGCGCCACGTGCCGCGCGGCACCTCGAATCCGGCGCTCGCCGCCGCATGCAGCCCCAGCATCGCGAACTGCGTATTCGAGTGGTCAAACGCGGTGCCCAGGTTACCCGGGCCGTATCCCCACAGGCCGTTGGGAATGCGCGCGTCGAGCAGCCATTGGGCGGCGGCTTCAAGCTGAGAGCGGTATTTATCTAGCCCCGCCGCCGACAGCACCATGCACTTGAGACCAACGATGTACGTGCGCTGGTCGGGCAAGCGTGAGACGATCAGCAGTCCACTGGCGACTGGCGCCGAGTTGGGCGACTCACCGGCTTCGAGCAGCGCCAGCGTCGCCAGGCACGTGTATCCGCCGGCCGTCCCCATCTCGGGCCACATGCCGTCGGCGCCCTGCCGCGTCTTGATCGCTGCAACGCCTTTCCGCAGAGCCGTTTGCACCTGCACGCTTGTGACGTCGGCCGCTGCGCGCGGCGGAAGGCTCGGCACAAGCGTGAGAGCCAGACAAATCACAGCATTGGCGACTTTCATGCGCATTCAAACCCTCCACCTGTCAAGCCGCGCGGCCAGCAGCGCATCCCTTCAGCCGCCCACAGTTTACGCCACAGTGCCGCCCACCGCACATCAAACCCTGCATACACCAGACCTCGCCAGGTGCATGATCAACTCACCGGTCCGATCCGAGCCGCGACCGTTAGGGAGCGTTTGCAACGGTAACCAAGCAGTCATCCCATCAACCGCTCCCTAACGGTCGCGGCTCAGTTCAGTCACTGGCCGCCTTGCCTGCTTGCCCGGTTATCTGGTAGGCTGTTGCGGATCGGCGCGGGCTATAATCGCGCCGCCGACAGATCAACGGCTTGATTCCACGCGAGGCTCAAGTGTCCACAATTGCAGCACCTCAAAGTCTCCTCGATCGTCATCACTTCCTACTCCGCAGACTGCACTCTCTCACCGGCATCGTCCCGGTCGGCGCTTTTCTCATCAACCACATGCTGACCAACTACGAGGCGTGGGAAGGCGCCGAACGCTTCGACGGCCACGTGGGGCTCATTCACCAACTGCCGTTTCTGCTGCTGATCGAGGTCGGCTTCATCTTCCTGCCGCTGGCGTTTCACGCGGCGTACGGTATCGTGATCGCGCTGCAGGGCCGCTCAAACGCCACCAAGTACCCGTACATGGACAACTGGCGCTACTCGCTGCAGCGCCTGACCGCCTGGATCACCGTCGCGTTCGTGCTTGTGCACCTGGTGCACTTCCGCTTCGCGCACTGGTTCGGCGTGCTGGATTACAAAGAGGCCAACCCGTATTTCTTCTTCTTCACGCGTCAGGGATTCGAGCTGCTGCTGCCGATGGGCCTGTGGATGGTGATCTACTCGATCGGCCTGATCGCCGCCGTCTTCCACTTCTGCAACGGCATAGTGACGTTCTGCATCACGTGGGGCATCACGATCAACGTCCCGTCGCGGCAAAAGGCATCGATCGCCGCCGCCGGCCTGGGCGTGGTGCTGCTGGCGTGGGGCTTCATGTCACTCTACGCACTGGCTAACTTCACTCCCGACGCAGGCGCCACCCCGCCCAACGACCACCCGATCATGCAACACGTGATCACCGACCACGGCACCGAGTAGCCCGGAGATCGAAAGCACGGGGGATATTGGTATGTCGCCGCGTGCAACGTCGAGGTCGCACGCTCAGTGAGGGCATAACATGACGCTGCCGCTGGTACTACAGGGTGCAATCGCAATGAGCATAGCCGCAGCGAGCACGATTCCTCCCGGAGATCACGCGCGAACAATCACGAGCAGCATCGACGATTCCCGCCAGCCTTACCGCCTCTACGTCCCGACCGCCATCTCACGCGGCGAGCCGTTGCCGCTGATGGTGGTGCTGCATGGCAAAGGCGTTGATCACAATGCGTGGTTTGATCTGACGCCGGTGACGCGCTACGCCGAGCAGTATGGCTATATCGCCGTCGCCCCCAATGGCCGCGGCGGTCGTTACTACGAGGGCCCGGGTGAACAGGACGTCCTGGACATAATCGCTGAGTTGCAGCGCAGCCTGCCGGTCAATCCCGACCGCATCTACCTCACTGGCCACTCGATGGGCGGCTGGGGAGTCTGGCACATCGGGCTCAGACACCCGGACATATTCGCCGCCGTCTGCCCTATGTCAGCCGTCGCACCGCCGCGTCTGCTGGACATGCTGCCTAACGCCCGGCATCTGGCTCCGCTGATCATCCATGATGAAGACGACGACGTGGTCCCGGTGACACAGTCCCGGCTGCCCACCAGACGCCTGATCGAGTTGGGCATCTCATGCCAGTACCGCGAAGAGCACGGCTACGCCCACTCCAGCAGGCTCATCGCGGACAACCTGCCGCGCATCATCGAGTGGTTTGACTGTCACCGCCTGGTGCGATGCCCGGAGCGCGTCACGCTCGCCGCCGCTCCCGGCGATGAGCTAAAGGCGTACTGGCTGGAGATTCCGCGAATCGATCCCGACGCCGCCGGCAGCGCGACGGTTGATGCCACGATGGAGTCCCCCGGGCATCTTGCCATCCGGACGTCATTCCTCAGTGAGCTGACCGTGCTCCTCGACCAACTGCCCGGCAAGAGCAGCGCCCCCCTGCAATTGACGATCAACGGCAAGTCGTTTGATCTCAAAACCCGCGTCGGCCTCGCACACCTGCAAGCCGCCGGCTCGTCGCGCGAGTGGCGGTGTAACCATATCGAGAGCCCCGGAAAACGAGACGGCGGATCAGAGCCCTAAGCGCCCGCGTCGGGCGCAAACAGCCCACGTCGCGCCCAGCGACAACGCCGTCCGGCCCCGCATGAGAGCGAGCGGCATTCGTC
>JAFGRR010000215.1 GCA_016935035.1 Phycisphaerae bacterium
GAAAACGGCCGACGAGACGTCGGCCGCTACATATAAGGCTCGCAAAGCCATAACACATATGGCGTTAATCCGTTTTGGAGACGGCCCGCAGTTCTTTCCCACCCAGCAGCCGCCGGATGTTCTCCCGGTGACGCACGATGATCATCAGCCCCAGCAGCACCGCCACCACCAGCAGCGGCCAGCAGTCCGCCAGGCTCATGTGCGTCACATGGACGGCGTACACGTACAGCGCCACCGGAAAGACCACCGCCAGCGTCAGCGACCCCAGCGACACCAGCCCCGAAAGCCCCCGCACCGCGAAATACCCCACCAGCGCCACCACCATCGCGATCGTGAAGTACGGAAAGATCCCCAGCGCCACCCCGATGGTCGTCGCCACCCCCTTGCCGCCCTTGAAGCGCAGATACACCGGGAAAAGATGGCCGAGCACAGCCGCCGCTCCAACCGCCACCCAATTGAGCAGGTCCACCGCCGCCGGCTCGTGCGGAACCATGCTCAGCCCGAAGATCAGCGTCGGCAGCAGCCCTTTGAGAATATCGAGCACCAGGCAGATGATCCCCCACTGGCGGCCGAGGACACGGCCGGCGTTGGTGGCGCCGATGTTACCGCTGCCCTGGGTGCGAATGTCCACGCCGCGGGCCTTGCCGATCAGGAATCCGAACGGCACGGCACCAAGCAGGTAAGCCGCCAGGATTGCCACCGCGGCGACTAGCGCATCCAGCATGTCTTCTCCAAACGAGCGCGGGCACGCCGCTGATAGTCTGGGAATCGCTCGATCGCCACGGTCGCCGCGCCGACGGCCGCGAGCAATCTTCGCCGCCTACTCCGAATCGCGCCGCACACGCAGCCAACGCCGCCGCAGCCGATCACGCAACGGCTCGGTCATGCGCAAGCCCATCCCGCGCGTCTGCCCGCGATAGTCCTGCCGCCTGATGTCGACCTCGCGCACGCGCGGCCGGAGCAGACCGCCGACCAGCGTGCCGACGGACCACAGCCAGTTCAGCAGCAACGCACGCCAGCCGCCGCGTCTCAGCGCTGCACGGCCTGCCGCACGCTGGCGAAGACCTGGTCGTGGGAACGGGATGGTATCGCGGTTTTGCTCCATAGCTGGGCACGTTCCAGAACGCGTTTGTCGTCCTCGTCGTAGTTCGTCACGTGGCTGGGGCCGCCCTCGACGGTGTCGCCGCCCTCGTAACCTATGTTCAGCAGCCAACGGCCGATCTCGTCCTCGAACTCGGCCGGGTAGATCATGGTTGTCAGGTAACGCGGCCCAACCACATCCGCTCCACGATCGGCCAGATAGACAGCGACCCGGCACGGCGGCGTGGTCTCGTCAGCAGACGCACGCAACTGCGCGAAATCGTCTCGCGCGGCATCGAGATCGTCGCGATCGAAGCACATGGCGCTTTCCAGCAGAAAACGCTCACGGGCAACGCCGCGAACTTCCATCTGACCGTCGGGTGTCACACGGTGAATCTTGTAGACCTGGCCCGACTGGTACTGCTCGCTCTCAAGCAGCATTGCCACCTCGTCGGCCGTGTAGCCAACCGCAGTCCACTCGCCGAAATCAAAGACGTATAGGCCGGCGTAACGCTCGGGCTCCGTCAGTGCGGGCAGTTGCATGCCGTTCTGCTCTCCCTGGAAGTCGCGTCGAATCTCAACGGCGTGGATTATAACGGGGGTGACGGCCGGACGCGCTACAGAGTGGCGCAAAAAGGGGGGCGAGTCGAGCTTGGGCGTTGGCGGGACTCGACTCGCCCTTCATCAGGGGAACGGAGGTTTGTAGCGGCCCGTAACAGCCCTGCCCGGAAGATCCATCTCGGACAGGGCAGTTCTTCCATGAAACGTCACGGGCCTGCATGTTTCGTGCGGATGTGACCGGCGGCTGTTCTAGCGTGGCGCTGCTATGTTCCGTTCAGTCACTTCCCAGCCTTGGGCAGGACGCGTCTTACAATCTGGACCGCTTTCAGGCATCGTCCTCGGCGGCGGCATATGCACTCCCCAGATCGTCATGCCGCAAGCCCCAGGCACTTAGTTCGGTACGAATCAACTCCTTCAATAAACCGCGTGAGACTCGGCTGTGGCCGAGATTCAGCACACGTGTTTCCAATTCACCCGCCAGAATCCGAGCCACGCTCGATCCGACGTTGTAGCTCTCTTCCAGGGCGTTGATGATCGTGCCCTTTCTCCAGGGCTCGCTCACCCCACCCGGTTCAGACGCCGCCACGCGGACGACACTTCGCCGGTAACGCCGCCAGCGCCGATGCATGATCAACCGCTCGGCGACGTTTCGCAGCCCGGTCTGCTCAAGGACCGCCACCAAGCAGCGATACACATACTCGGCGGTCAGACGGAGCCGTTGTTCGCGGTACTCCAGGTGCACCTCGACGGCTCGCACGATTGGCTCCGCAAGCCGCTGGTCCTGCCCGCACTCCCGCATCGCGTTAACTAGAACACGCGAGAGCTTGCGGGTTGAAAAGGTCTCGAGGCTGCCATCGCGCTTGGCAATGATGATGCTCTCAGCTGTCCTCACGCGCCTTGGCCTTCGTCGAAGAGGTTTCGCTGACCGGGAATGTCTTCGGCTGACCGCTCCATCACATCGCGTGCCTCGTCAATGAAGTCGCCGACGTCCTCAAACTGCCGATAGACACTCGCAAACCGTACGTACGCTACTTGATCCACTCGCCGCAGCACTATCGCAACGCGTTCGCCAATCGTCTGGCTTGCGACCTCCTTCTCGAAGTGCGAGACCAAGTAATCCTCAACTTCGTCAACGACTTGTTCGAGGCGTTCCGGCGCGATCGGACGCTTGTACGCCGCATGCCTCAAACTGTCGAAAATCTTCTCTCGCTCGTACGGCACGCGCGCCCCGTCGCGCTTGATCACCGACAGCCGGACTGAGTCTTCTATCCGCTCATAGGTGGTGAAACGCCGCGAACATGCCAAACACTCGCGCCGGCGACGGATACAACGCCCATCGTCGCGCCCACGCGAGTCAACGACCTTGTCGTCGTCTGCATGGCAGAACGGACACCGCATTCAACCACAACCCGGCGACATTCATCGCCCTTCTCGCTGTCGCGACTGCCGTACATGAAGCTCACTACCCGAATAAACCCGAATCGCGACGGCTACCCAAGTCCGACGTGTACAACAACTTGTACGTTGGGAAGCATACACCACAATATGATGGGTGTCAACCAAATCTAGGACTCTGTCGGGACAATCTCGCCGAAACCCTGTATAACCCCGCACATGCCTAGTTCGTTTGAATTTACGCACGGCTCAATCCACGTGCTCGGGTACTCTGGCGCCGGACAGGAAACATGGTTCGTGCTGCCCGAACTGAACGTCGGTTTCGACTTCGGACGCGCACCACGCGAATTGCTCTCGATCGACCACGTGTTCCTAAGCCACGGGCACACGGATCATGCGGCCGGCGTGGCGTATTACTTCTCGCAACGCATGTTCGTCGACAATGCCCCGGGCCATGCATATGTGCCAGGCCCGCTGGTCGCTCCGCTGGAAAACTTGCTGACGCTCTGGGGCGACATCGACGGTCAGATTCCGCCCGGGCACATTCACGCCGTCGAGCCCGGGACCGATGTCACCGTCCGCCGCGACCTGATCGTCCGCCCGTTTGAAGTCTGTCACGCCTGCCGCAGCCGCCGTTCACGCTTCCAGGCTCTCGGTTTCAGCGTCATCGAGGTCCGCCGCAAGCTGAAGGACGAGTATCAGGGCCTGCACGGGCCGCAGATCGTCGAGCTCAAGAACCAGGGCATCGACGTAACGCGGCGGGTCGAACTGCCGCTGGTGACATACTGCGGCGACACCGGGCCGGGCGATTTTCTGTCACTCGACCATGTGCGCAAGAGCAAGGTGCTGCTGCTGGAATGCACGTTCGTGGACCCAGAGCACCGTGAGCGGGCCCGCGCCGGCAACCACATCCACGTCGCCGACCTGCCGGACATCTACCCCAAGCTCGACAACGAACGCATCGTGCTCACGCACCTGACACGCCGCACGAACCTGCGCGACGCGAAGACGGCGCTGGTCGAACATCTCGGCGAAGAGGCCCTGGAGCGTGTCTCCTTCTTGGGCGAACACCGCCGACCGCGCAGGCGGCGACCAACCGCCGAGCAAGAGCCAGGCGACGTGGACGCCCCGTAGCAACCGACAGTAAGCTGATGGCGTTACCACGCATGCGGCCGACGCGGGGGTTGGCCGCCGCTTTAGAAGATGAAGTCCGTGCTCAGGAACTTCGAGTGACGACCGGCGACGATGTCGGAGATCAGGCGCTCGTTTTGCGGCGTGGTCTTGGCGGCGACCAGGCTGCGGATGGAGAAGACGCGCAGGGCGTCGCTGACCGAAAGCGTGTTCTCCGCCGAGTCCTTGCGCCCGACGAATGGGAAGACGTCCGGGCCACGCTGGCACTGGCTGTTCAGGTTGACGCGACAGAATAGGTTGACGAACGGGTCAACCAGCCGGCTCAGCAATGCCGGGTCGGAGCCGAACAGGGCCGCCTGTTGCCCGTATGGCGAATCGAGCACCCAGTTCAGCACCTCCTGTTCGTTGTCGTACGGCACAACTGGAAGTACCGGGCCAAACTGCTCGATCTGGCAGATGCGCATGTCGGGCTTGGTGGGGTACAGCACGGCCGGATAGTAGAGCGTGTTGTCGATTGTGCCGCCGCCGGTATTCACGACTCGCGCGCCGCCGTTGATCGCCTCATTGACGAGTTGCTTGAGCCACTCGGGCTTGCCGCCTTCGGGCAGCGGTGTGATTCTCACGCCGTCCTCCCAAGGCATGCCGACAGTCAGCCGCTCAACCGCGCGTGACAAGCGCGCAACGAATTCGTCGGCGATCGAACGATGCACGAAGACAATCTTGATCGCTGTGCAGCGCTGGCCGTTGTACGACAACGCGCCGAGCGCACATTCGCTGACGGCGAGGTCGAGGTCGGCGTGCGGCAGGATGACGGCAGGGTTCTTGGCCTCCAGTCCGAAGACACAGCGTAGCCGGTTCGGCTTCGGGTGCTGGTGCTTGAGAATCGACGCGACCTTCGCCGAACCGATGAACGCCAGCACGCTGAGGTCGCCGCTGGTCATAAGCGGGCCGACAACCGTCGCGCCATCTCCATAGACCGTGTTCACCACGCCGGGCGGGAATGACTCCGCGAAGGCCTTCAGTAGCGGCGCGTGCAACAGCACGCCATACCTGGGCGCCTTGAAGATCACGGGGTTGCCCATGATGAGCGCGGGAATCAGGGTGGTGAAGGTCTCGTTGAGCGGGTAGTTGTACGGCCCCATGCACAATGTCACGCCGAGCGGGCTGCGGCGAATCTGGGCAATGAAGCCGGACTCGATGGCAAAACGCGAGCTGGCGCGGTCGAGTTCCTTGAGGGCGGCGATCGTGTCGCGGATGTAGTC
>JAFGRR010000018.1 GCA_016935035.1 Phycisphaerae bacterium
AATTGCTTTGAGCAACATCGGCGGCGCGCTGGGGAAAGCCGAGCGGTGCGCCGAGGCCCTTCCACCGCTACGGGAAGCGGTTGCCATCTGTCGCGATCTAGACGACAAGCCCGGAATCGCCAGCGCAGGTAAGAATCTCGGCGCAGTTCTCGGCCGCCTGGCGCGAATCGAGGACAACCAGGCGTACCTAGAGGAAGCGATCGAACTGCTTCAAGAGGCGGCCGAGATCTATAAGGAGCGTGGCAACGTTTCGGGCTGGTCGGACATCGCCAACAACCTCGGGCAGACGCAGTGCCAGATCCGCCGTTTCGCCGAAGGCATTCCGAACCTTGAGGCGGCCCTCGATTACTTCGAGAGATCTGGTCAAACCGAGTTGGCCGGCCAAGTTCGTGAGGACCTGGAGTCCTACCGGCTGGACGCTGCAGCCGCACGACCTTGGTCAGCAATCCCGCTGGGGGCGAATCGGTATCGCTTCACCAATGCCTCCGGCGGACGCCTCGCAATGATCGCACTGAGGCCATTCGGTGCAACCCATGTCGAGGTCGAAGACAGCCCCGAACCCCATATCGTTCCTGCGCCGGTTGATGCCGGCGCCAGTTTCGTCGCGGTGGTTCGTGGAAGGGGTGTGCGTATCACCGCCACCGCGGTGCCGTCGATGACGCACACCTGCTCGGACTTCGTGCCGGCCTGACTCCGCCACCATCGGCGGGCTATAACGCCGCGGTCTTCGCCTTCGCCTTCGTCTTCTCCGAGACCGAGGGCGGGCCGGTGCGTGGGCTTGTTCAACATGGCAACACCGACCTCTGGGCGGGGATCGACCTCTGGTTTGGGCGATTGGGCGGTCTATCCACCTGTCCGTGCGGTTGTGCAGTGCGGCTACCGCTGTAGGAATGGAATCGGCCCGTGAGACAAAGCGCCGATGTAGCCGGCGTGAGACAAATCAGAAATCCCTGTTCAGCGGGACGGACGTATGCAGCCAAACGTGAGAACCTAATGGCGCCCCGCCGACAAGTACCGGTTGAGTTGCGAACCTCGCGGCCGACGACGACTCGTGCAGCCCATCAGATGCGGGAGGCGGCGACAAGCTCGTCGTTACTATCCGCACGGCACGTCGTGCTCGTAGAAGCGATAGCGGAAGCGCTCGTGATTCCCGAGTTGCCCCGCCTGCAGTGTTGGGGATGACGAAGAGAAGCTACGCCACCTGGCTGGAACGACCTTTGTCGCGATCGACGGAGTTGACTTCGAACCCTATTTGAAGCTGTTGCTTATCGGGGATGCCCACAGGGTCGACAAAGGTCATCGTGGTCACCGATGGAGACCGTGTCGCAAAGCCGGCAAACCACGCTATCTGGAATTGATTCCGCAGTCGCCGCGATCAGCCGTGAGATAAGTTGTGCCGGTGACGGCTCACTTTCCGTTCACCACGCAATGGGCTGAGACGTTCGCGTCGGCGGGCACGATTTCGGCTGGGTTGAAGCATCCCACCCTCAGCGCAGAACACGTGCTTCTTGGTCTGCTCACATTGGCCGACTCCGCCATGTCGGAAGCAGCCGACGCGCTGGCTACCGATGCGGACGCAGTCAAGTCTGAGCTGGCCGCGAAGCAATCCGAGGTTGACGCCGACACCGTTGCCGCTGCCGCGATCGAGGTCTCCGCCCAGTCCGATCACTACTTCTTCGGCACCGATCACCTCGCCGCGGCGCTGTGCCTCCAGAACGACAGCCCGGTGTTGTTGCTGAGGGACCTGAACGATCGGTGCACCAAAGACGACATCGACGCGACGCAGATCCAGGAGCCGATCGTCTGCTACCTGGCCGGATTGTGTGCGCTTAGCCGTAACTCGTTGGACACCGCACGGCATCTGCTGCTGAAAGCACGCGATGGCTACGAAGGCCGTTCGGGAGCCGAGCGCCGCTATGCCGATGCGTCGTTCAATCTCGGTCTCGCTCATCTACGTCTCGAATCGTTTGACGACGCATCGAAATGCTTCCAACGCACCATGGAAACCTATGTCGCGCTGCCGGCCGCCGCGCACACCGACGGCGTGGAATACATCCTGGCGCACTGCGCATTCCACGTCGGGCGCATCGCTCAGTTGCAGGAGAACCACGAGATAGCCGTGACGCGCTTCAACCAGGCGCTTAAGGTCTATGTCTGGGTTCCGGGTGTCGACGGGCACCTCGGCAGGTGCACCGTTGCTGCTGCCCTCTCGTCCTTCATGCTGGGTCGGCATGAGGCGGCGGTCGAACTAGCCCGAGTGGCGGCGGCGGCACACGCGAAGAACCGTTGGGGCGACTCTGCGCCTGCGGTGGAGCAGTGCACGAAGCTGCTCAACTCCTTCCATGAACAGATCCGCCAGAACCACCGGGACAAGGGCACTTTCGACCATTTTGATTACGGGGTGACCGCTGTCCACGAGGGCATCGGACACTACGGCAATAAGGAGTTCGACAAGGCCCTGAAGTCGTTCCGTACGGCACTCGAATCGTTCGAAGCAGCCGGCGACGCGAAGCAAGTTGCCGATGCTCGCAAGTTCATCGCGTTGATACTGACTCAGAAGCAGACCGACCTTTCCGAGGCCGACATGCTGTACAAGCGAGCCCTGGCGACCTACAACGAGTTGGGTCTCGCCTCATCCAGCGCCGACACCGAACGCCATATAGGCAATCTCGCTCAGCAGATGGGCTCCAAGAAGCGCGCGGTCGATCACTACATGCGAGCCCACGACATGGCGCTATCGGCCGCAGACCGGGAGGCGGCCGCTGAATACCTCATGTTTGCAGCACAACTCGAAGCGCAGGCGCATCAACACCGCGCGGCCATCGACGCCTACACGAAAGCCCAGTATCTGTTCAACAGTATGCGGGACAAGCGTGCCGGCGAGTGCGGCTTGCAGATCGGTCTAGCCTGGCGGGCTCTGCCCGATGGCTATGCCACTGCCAAATCGGTGCTGCATGAGGCCGCACTCCGTTTCCGCGACTTCGAGGACGAG
>JAFGRR010000216.1 GCA_016935035.1 Phycisphaerae bacterium
ACGGCGTACGGCACCGTTTCGGTAGACGCCCTCGACGCAAACGTTGACGGCGGTCAGCCCAGCCCGGAGAAGACAATATGCCCGCTCGCTTCCGCTCGGGCTCTGTTTGGCCGCCGTCCTGCGGGTCGTATTCGCCCGACGGCGAATCGAACGGCGAAGATGGCCGACGAGACGTGGGCCGCTACGATCGGGAACCGGGCACCTGCTGCAACTCCAACGTGATGGACTCCAGCGTTGCCCTTTGCAGATGAACCACGAACTCCCATTGGAGCGTACGCTCAACGTTGTTGTGTCTGACGGGCATTCCGTCCCCGCGCCGAAGGAACTCCACAAAACTCGTCCAACTACACGGGGTCCAGTCGAACTCCTGTGCCAGACAATCAAGTTGGGTTCGGCAGCACATCTTCTCTGCATGCTTCTCATAGTCCAGCTTGGTCAGTACAACCTGCGCCGGCACATCTTCGTTCCACTCCCGGGCCAACACTCCCATGACCCCACACAGCACACGCGTTTCACAGTCGTTGGGGAGTAGGTTGTTGCACAGTGCAGTCCTCCAATATGCAACAGGACCGTCTTCAAGGACAATGTGGGAGTAGGTGGCTGTCAGTGATACCGTCGAGGCCGATCCGGCCAGTTACGGCTCTGAAACCACTGTCCAGCCGAACATGTCCTTGAAGTCATTGTAGCAGGATTCACAAATCCACCGGTACCCATCCTCTGTCACGTAGCCTTCGTTCATGTCATTCGCGTTAACAGAGAACTTCTGCCAGCAGAATTCGCAGTGATCGTGGTCCCAATCCTCCCTATATGGCGTATACGTCGCCCTTCGGAGTTTTGCTCCCCGCAGATACTCCTCCTGGCCCAGAAGACGCCAGTCATCCATCGCGTTCGCTCCCCTGCTTCGGTTCAACCCTGCCATCCCGGAGCATCCTGACATGGGCGATATTGGCGACGGCCACAAACGCCGTTCAGTCAGGGCATGTCTCAGCCTCACGCCGGGGCGTTGGCGGCGGGGGCTAGTTGTGTGCGGCACAGGGCGCTGTAGACGGGGCACGTCTCCGAAAGCTCGGCGTGGCGGCCGACGCCGACCAGGCGGCCGTTTTCCATGACCACGATGCGATCGGCCCGCGCGATGGTGCTGAAGCGATGGGCGATGATGAACGTGGTGCGGCCGCGCGTCACGTCGGCCAGGGCCTGCTGAATCTTGTGCTCCGACTCGCTGTCCACCTGGCTGGTGGCCTCGTCCAGAACCATGATCGGCGGATCGCGCAGAATGGCGCGGGCCAGGGCGATGCGCTGCCGCTGACCGCCGGAGACCTGCTTGGCGCTGATGGTGGCGTCGAAGCCGATGCCACGCTGTCCGTCGCGTTCGCGGCTGAGATCGCCGAGGAATTCGTCGAGGTGCGCCAGCCTCGCCGCCTGCCGCAGAGCTTCATCAGTCACGCCATTGGAGCCATAGACGATGTTGTCGCGCACGGTGCCCGAGAAAATGATCGCGTCCTGCGTGACCAGGCCGAATTGCGCCCGCAGCGAATGCAGCGAGACATCGGTAATGTTGTGTCCGTCGATGCGAATCATGCCGCTGGTCGGCTCGAAGAAACGCAGCAGCAGCGACACCAGCGTCGTCTTGCCGGCCCCGTTCGGCCCGACCAGCGCGATCACCTGCCCCTTCTTCACCGTCAGGTTCACATGGTCGATGACGTTGTGCTCGCGATCACTGGCATAGGCGAAGCAGACGTCGTTGAATTCGATCTTGTCGCCAAACGGCGGTAGTGGCGGCAGCTTTTGATCGCCGTCGGCCGAGGTTTCAGCGGGCGTGTCGATCAGTTCGAAAATGCGGGCGGCGGCGGCCTCGGCGGCCTGCACCCGGTTATTCACGTTGCCCAACTTGCGCACCGGGTCGAACATCCCAGCCAGGCACACCACCGCGGCGAAGAACATGTGCGGCTCAAGCCGCTTGTTGAAGACGCGGCTGCCGCCGTACAGGATGAACACTGAAATCGCCACGATCGCCAGTGTCTCCAGCGCCGGCTTGACGATGGCGTCGGCGACGGCGATGTTGGTCTGCGCGCGGGTCAGCGCGCGCCCTTCACCCGCGAAGCGGTCACTTTCCGCCGACTCCATGTTGTACGCCTTGACGACGCGGATGCCCGCGAGACGCTCGTCAAGGTGCTCCAGCAGCAGCCCCCACGACTCCGACGCGCGACGCTGCGCCCCGCGGACATAACGCCCGACCGTACGCAGCAGCACGGCCGCGATCGGCAGCCCCACCAGCGCCACCACCAGGATCCGCCAGTCGATGATCACCGTCAGCACCAGCACGCCCAACGCCTTGATCGGCTCGCGAATAGTCTTGCCGAACAGCGTCGTCACGCCGACATCGACCTTGTTCAGATCATTGGCGAAGCGGCCCAGCGTGTCGCCGACCGGATGCGTGCTGTGCCATGGGACGGGCAATCGCAGCACGCGGTCGGCCATGGCGCCGCGCAGGTCGTGCAGGCTGTTCTGCACCGCGACGGCAACGAGAGCCTCGTTGAAGTAGCGGCAAATGCTGCCCAGCAGCGAGACGCCCACGATCGCCACCATGACGATTGCCAGCGTCACCAGCCGGTCGTTTGGCTCGTGCCCGATGGGCAAGATGTCCGCTATGCCGCGGAACCAGCCCCACCACCAGCGATAGGGCTCCAGCGTGACCGTGTCGGTGCGGGTCGCGCCCCTCGCCGACTTTATCGTGAGTTCCGCCGACGTGTTCTGGCTGGTGGCCAGCAACTCGGCCAGCCGAAATGAGCCGCCGGCCTCGCCGCCGACCGCCTCGATGCGGTCGCCGTCCTGGAGCTTCTTGGCGTTGGGTGACTCGGGCGGAACGCGGACGAGCAGAATGCCGGCGTCATCGTCGGGCACATCGGCGGGCATCGTAACATCCAGTCGGCGTTCGACTTCCGTGCGGTGCATCCAGACCGCCAGCGTCTCATGGTCGGCGAAGATCATCTTCAACGCTGGGATGATGCTCGAAATGCTGCCGGTGTAGAACACGCCGACGCCGACCGCCGCCAGCAGTCCGAGAATCAGGGGTCGCCGATGCGGACCCAGATATCCCAGCACTCGCCGGAAATTACCCAACCGCCTGCCTGTCTTCGTCGTATCTACCATGCGGCGCTATCATAGCGGTCTGGTCAACCGGCGGTAGCGTCCGAGCGAATGTCTTTGCCGCAGTAAGCCGATGTGGGTAAATTGGCGGACTGTTTTGACCCAGAAAATCATGGAGACGGACGTGTCACAGCAGATCAACCTATCGGGGCCGGATATCACGCAAGCCGAAATCGACGCCGTCGTCGCCGTCCTCAAGACGCCGCGGCTCAGCCTCGGCCCCAAGGTTCTCGAGTTTGAGCAGGCCGTGGCGGACCGCATCGGCGTTCGGCATGCCGTTTCCTGCAATAGCGGCACGATGGGGTTGCACATGATCTGGCGCTCGCTCGGCATCGGCAAGGGCGACGAAGTTATCACCAGCCCGTTCTCGTTCATCGCCTCCAGTAACAGCGTGATGTTCGACGGCGCGCGGCCAGTCTTCGTCGATGTTGATCCGTTCACCTGGCAGATCGACGCGAACCTGATCGAGCCGGCCATCACCTCCGCCACCAAGGCCTTGCTGCCGGTGGACATCTTCGGGGCGACGCCTGACTGGGACCCGATCCTCGACATCGTCAAGCGTCGCAAGCTGCGCGTGGTTGAGGATAGCTGCGAGGCCCTGGGCACCAAGTACAAAGGGCGTCCCGCCGGCTCGATCGGCGAGGCCGGCTGCTTTGGCTTCTATCCCAACAAGCAGACCACCACCGGCGAAGGCGGCATGGTTGTCACGAACAGTGATGAGATCGCCAACCGGGCTCGCTCGCTGCGCAACCAGGGCCGCGATCCGGACGCCGGCTGGCTCGCTCACGCCCGGCTCGGATTCAACTATCGCATGTGCGACATCAACGCCGCTCTGGGGGCAGTGCAGGTAGGGCGGCTCGACGAGATTCTCGCCAAGCGTTCACGCGTGGCCGAGTGGTATCGCACGCGTTTGGCCGACGAGCAGCGCGTCACAATGCAGGGCATTTCTCAGGACGTCGATATCAGTTGGTTCGTCATGGTCGTGCGTTTAAGCGACGACTATACGCAGGACGACCGCGACAACATCCTGCGTAAGCTGGATGCGGCGGGCATCGGGTGCAGTAACTACTTCACGCCGATCCACCTTCAGCCGTTCTATCGCGAGGAACTGGGGTACAAGCCGGGGCAGTTCCCAGTATGCGAAGCGCTGAGCGCCCGCACAATAGCTCTGCCGTTTCACAACCACCTGACCGAGGCCGAGGTGGATACGGTCGTCAAAACGCTCAAGAGCCTGCTGTAGCAGAGCACGATCCGCGTGCCACTCCTTTGGAGCGGTGGCTTCGCATTGCGCCTATGCGCTACGGTGTCTGGGGCTGCGAGTCATTGTCTTGTGAGCCGTGTCCTCGTGCTTGTCGATTGGCCTAAGCCACGAGAGTTGTAGCACACGGCTCGTGGAGCCGTGGCATCGGGGTGCGAGCCGGCGCGCCGCAGGCCGTCCCACTCACTACGGCCGCCACGGGGTCGGCCGCTACATTGGGCTCGACCTACGCCGGCAGTGTTACTTTTTCTTTCAGGTACCTGTTCATCGCCGCCGCGACGGATTTGCCGTCGCCCATGGCCAAGATGACCGTCGCCGCTCCGCGGGTGATGTCGCCGCCGGCGAAAACACCGGGCTTGGTGGTCATGCCGGTTTCGTCGATCTCGATGTAGCCCCACTTGTTGAGCTTGATGTCGGGGGTGGTCGAGGTCAGCAGGGGGTTGGCGCCGGCACCGAGGGCTTCGATTACCACGTCGGCCTCGACCACGAACTCGCTGCCCTCGATCGGCACGGGACGCCGGCGGCCGGACGCGTCGGGCTCCCCGAGCTCCATCCGCAGGCACTCCAGACCCTTCACCCAGCCCTTGTCGTTACCCAGGATGCGCTTCGGGTTGCACAGCAGGTTGAAGACGATACCCTCTTCCTCGGCGTGCTTGACCTCTTCCTTACGCGCGGGCATTTCCGCCCTGCTGCGGCGGTATATCAGGTTCGACGCCTTGGCGCCCAGCCGCTTCGACGTGCGCACCGCGTCCATCGCCACGTTGCCGCCGCCGATGACCGCGACGTTTTTGCCCTTGATGACCGGCGTATCGCACTCGGGGAACTGGTACGCGCCCATGAGGTTGACGCGCGTGAGGTATTCGTTGGCGGAGTAGACGCCCTTGAGGTTTTCGCCGGGGATGTTCATGAACACCGGCAGTCCGGCGCCGATGCCGAGGAAGAGCGCGTGGAACCCTTCCTCGTCCATCAGATCACCGACGGTGAATGTGCGGCCGATGACCGCGTTGCAGATGATCTTGACGCCCATTTCGCGCAGGCGATCCACTTCGGATTCGATGATCTTGTTCGGCAGGCGGAACTCGGGGATGCCGTAGACCAGCACGCCGCCGGGCTTGTGCAGAGCCTCGAAGATCGTGACGTCATGTCCCATTTTGGCGAGTTCGCCGGCGGCGGTCAGGCCGGCCGGACCCGAACCGACGATGCCGACCTTGTACCCGGTGGGGGGCGGGATGATCTGCTTGACGTCATAGTTCTCGCGCGCCCAGTCGGCGATGAACCGCTCGAGGTGGCCGACGGCGACCGGCACACCCTTGCCCTTGCCGCGGATGCAGACCTGCTCGCACTGCTCCTCCTGTGGGCAGACGCGGCCGGTGATGCCGGGCAGGGCGTTGGCGCTGAGCAGCACCTCGGCGGCCTTGTTGAAGTCGCCGGCTTCGACGTACTTCATGAACTCGGGGATGTTGATGCCGACCGGGCAGCCTTCGATGCACTTGCCGGCTTTGCATTGCAAGCAGCGTGACGCTTCGATCAGGGCGAGCTGCTCCGGAAAACCGATGTTGACCTCGTTGAAGTCGCAGTTGCGCACGCCGGCTTCACGCTCCGGCATGTGCTGCCGGTCAATTGCCATCCGCTCTTTGGCCGTCATGGACATGAAAGGTGTCTCCGCAAAGAAGCTCTCAGCCTGTGGCGGCCGACGTTTCGTCGGCCGGTTTTGCACCGTAATGTCGTCCTTCCAACAGACAACGTTGGATGGGCGACGCACCTTGCTTCCTACGTCGGCCGCGGGGGGCCGACGCTACCGGGAACGGCCGACGAGACGTCGGCCGCTACATCCTCACTTCGCGGCGCACTTGCACTCGTGCTGCATGCGATCGACGGCGGCTTTTTCCTGGTCGCGATAGGCGCTCAGGCGGTCCCAAAGCTCGTCGAAATCAACCTCGTGCCCGTCGAACTCGGGGCCGTCAACGCATGCGAACTTGGTCTTGCCGCCGACCGACACGCGACAGCCGCCGCACATCCCGGTGCCGTCCACCATGATCGGGTTGAGCGAGACGATGGTCTTGATGCCGGACTCACGAGTGAGGTCGGCGATGGCCCGCATCATCGGCACCGGACCGGCACAATACACCGCGCCAACCGGCCGCTCCTTGTCCGCCAGCAGCTCGCGCAGCTTGTCGGCGACGGTGCCCTTGAAGCCGTGGCTGCCGTCATCGGTCGTGGCGTAGACCGCGTCTGAGACGGCCTTCAGATCGTCCTCGAGGACGACGAGCTCCTTGGTGCGGCCGCCGGTGATTGCCGACACGTAATTGCCCGCCTCGCGCAAGGCGCGGGCCAGCGGGTAGATGACGGCGGTGCCGACGCCGCCACCGACCACGACGGCGTGTCCGACCTTTTCGATTTCGGTCGGCTCGCCGAGTGGGCCCATGACGTCGCTGATGGAGTCGCCTTTCTCCTTCTTGCAGAGTTCGATTGTCGTCTTACCGATGGCCTTGACGATGATCTCGATGAAGCCCTGCTGGTTGTCGGAGTGGGCGATGGTCAGCGGAATGCGCTCGCCGGTCTCGCTCAGCCGCAGGATGATGAACTGCCCGGGCTGGCGGTGCTTGGCGACGAGCGGGGCGTCGATTCGGAACCATTTCACGTCGGAAGCCAGTTGTTTGGCGTCGAGAATCTTGAACATGCGGTGCCCCATATGAGACGAGTTCCGCCGGCGCGAACAGTGACCGGCCTGCAAGCGACATTGCGGTCGGCAAAAGTGCAAGTCTCGTGCCAGACGCCACCTGTGTTTAGTGGCGCTAAACTGCGATGTGGCATCCGCCGACGGAATTCAGTGTGGAAAATGACGCAGGTGTGTGGCGACCGTGCGCGATGTTGCGCCCAGGGCCGCCGCGGTGGCCTGTGGCTGGACACAAAATGGGCCAGCAGTTACAAGGTGCGGTCGGATGCCAGATCGCCGTGCCGTGACGAGGAATGGCCCAGAGCGTGCTTATGAACGTGCCTGACCAGCAGCCGACCATTGCCGCCGAGCCGGCCCGGGCCGGCTGTTCAAGCAGCCTGATTCGCCGGGAGCATCTGTTGCTCGGGCTGGTGTTCCTGCTGGCTCTCGGCATGCGTCTGTGGCACCTGTCGGGGCAGGCGTCGCACAACCCGATGTTCAACACGCCGACGCTGGACGAGGGCCAGCACGACGAGTGGGCGCGGCTTATCGCGTCTGGGGCGGGGCTGGGCGCCAAGCCGTTCTTCCGGGCACCGTTGTACTACTACGCGCTGGCCGGACTGTACGCCATCGCCGGGCCGAACGTTGCCGTGGCGCGTTTCCTGGGCTGCGTGATTGGAGCGCTGTCGTGCTATCTGATTGCCCGTATGGGAGCGGCGTTGGGCGGCTTTCGGACCGGGCTCGTCGCTGGGCTGATCGCGGCCGTCTACTGGCCGATGATCTACTTCGACGACTTGTTGCTGACGGTCGTGCTCGAGGTCTTCTTCAACACACTGATGTTGCTGCTGCTGGTGTATGCGATGCAGCGGAAGTCGGCGTGGCTGTTCTTCATGGCTGGGATCGTGTGGGGGTTGTCGGCCATCACACGGCCGACGGTCCTGACAATCGCGCCGCTCATGCTGCTGTGGGTGTGGTTCGGCAGCGGTGGCAAATGGCCGCGGTTGCGCGGCTTTAGCAACGCACTGCTCGTCCTCGCGGGAGCTGTGCTCGTGATTGCGCCGGTGACAATCCGCAACCGCGTTGTCGGCGGTGAGTGGGCACTGATCGCGACTAGCGGCGGTATCAACTTCTGCATGGGGAACAATCCGGAGTCGGACGGCATGAGCGCCACGATTCCAGGCCTGCGGTCAAGCCTGGCCGCCGGCACCGAGGATTGGCGCCTGGTCGCCTCGCTCGAACTCGGACACATGCCGACCGAGCAGGAGGCCTCGCGCTATTGGGGGCACCGGGCTGTTGAGTGGATCACCTCCGACCCGGCGGCGTGGGCAAAGCTGCTGATGCGCAAGTTCCGCCTGTTCTGGAGCCCGGTCGAAATCACGAACAACATGCCGATTCGGTTTTTTGCGGGACTATCGCCGTCGTCGGCGCTCTATTGGATCGGTTTCCCGATTGTGGCGTGCCTGGGATTGGCGGGTCTGGTGTCGCTGCGCGGATCGTGGCGGCTGTGGTTGCTGCCGGTGTTGTTTATGGTGGCGACGATGCTCACCGTAATAGCGTTCTTCTGTCCGGGGCGGTTTCGGTTGCCGGCGGCGCCGGTGCTGATCTTGTTGACCGCGCAGGGGCTGGTCTGGCTGCCGGGCGTATGGCGCCGGCGGTCGTTCCGTGAATTGGGGGCTTATGTTGGAATCGCCTGTCTCGCCGCCATTTTCCTGGCGACTAATCCGCCGGAGCGTCGGCCGTATCTGCGGCACAACACTGCCATGGGTCACTTCAACATGAGCGTGGCCTATCGTAACGAACTCGATGACGATCCGACGCTGATTGACAAGGTGGTTGAAGAACTGCGTCAAGGGCTGGAGATCGAACCTGATTCCGCCCGGCTGCACGTATCGCTGGCCGAGGCTTATGAGCTGAAGGGCGACCAAACGCAAGCTGGTCGCGAATTCGCCGCCGCCGTGAAGCTCGACTCCCGTAATCCGGAGATGCTGGCGCGCTATGGCCAGTATCTGGACGCGATCGGCAGATACGGCGAGGCCGTTGAGCAATACACCGCCGCCTTGGACGCCAACCCGGCGCGTACCGATCTGAGCATCGCGGTGGCGCAGTCGCTTGCCAGCGCCGGCGATTTTGAGAAGGCCATCACCACATTGCGTGATGCCATCCAACGGCACGATTACGCGCTTGATCTCAGACTGGCACTGGCTCGCGTACTCAACAAAGCCGGCCAGCAGCAGGCGTCGGCGGAAGAGTATCAGTCGATTCTCGAAACCTGGCCGGACCGTCCCGACATCATGCTTGAACTCGGCGCGGTGTTCTTCCAGGTCGGGCAGTTTGAACAGGCTGCTGAGCAATGGGGCGCGGTGGTTCGCCTGCAACCCAGTCATGGCGTGGCGGCTCACAACCTGGCGCTGGCGGAGTGGCGAGTCGGGCGCTACGCCGACGCGATCGCGACGCTGCGCGCGTATCTGCGTTTGTGTCCGGATGATGTCACCGCGGCTAGCGCACTCGCGACACGTCTGGCTACCGGGCCGGATGCGACGCTGCGCGACGGCGCCGAAGCCGTGCGGCTGGCACAACATGCCGTCAGCGTGGCGGGTGGTCCGCGGGCCGACTTGCTGGAGACGCTGGCGTCCGCGTATGCCGAGGCCGGGCGTTTTGACGATGCCGTTGCCACCGCCCGTCAGGCTCTGGAGCTTGCTCGGCGCAGTGGCCAGACCAGCATTGCCACTCGTCTGGAATCTCGCATTCAGCTCTATCACCAAGGCCGCAGCTTCCACCAGTCGCCGTAGCCAGCAACGACACCAGGCGGGACCCTTCCCTGAAAAAACTGCGGGAATTGCCGGCATGTAGCCTAAATGCCCGTCGGGTGTACGCCGATAACAAGGGGGAAAGTCAATTCGGTGAATCTACCAGTCGCTTCGTACTTGTTAAGAGGGCCGTGAATGATGCACAGGAACCGGTTTGTGAACGTGTTGATTATCACGTGGCTTCTCATCGGCGCGCTGGGTGGTTGCCCATTTGGAACCGCGACAGTTGATAGTGGTGATACGACGGGCGATCCCAATTCGCCAAGCGGCTCGTCAACTGATCCCAACACTGCCTCCGTCGATCCGAACGCCGTCACCGGCGACCCGAATTCCACAACGTCGGATCCCAACAGCACGACCGCTGACCCAAACAGCGCGGTAGCCGATCCGAATGAGGTGCCGTTCACGCCGGACTACACGGTTGCCGAGCCGGCTGATCCGCCGGCCGCCAGCCCGCCTGCGGACACCGGGGCGTTGGTGGTGCAAGCGATTGTGAACGCGGCCACGCGTTACTACGACGTCTACGAGGCGCCGAATGGCGCTGAAGTTGCCGGCTACAAGGAAGTTGACACGGCGGTCTACTTGCCGCCGGGTCTGTACAAGCTGACGCAGTACTTCAACGCCTCGTTCATCTGGGACAGCGATGTTGAGATTACGGCCGGCGCAACGACGACTGTCACGCTCGGGGCCATCGAGCTGGTGACTGTCGCAAACGCCTCTGATGGTTACTTCGACATCTACAGCCCCGGCGGGGCAGTGCAGTTTGCCAGCTATAACGAGCCGAATGTGTTCATCTCCGCACCGGCGGGCACGTACACGCTCAAGGAGTACTTCAACGCCGGCTTCAGCTATGCGACCAGCGTTGTCGTCGCCGAAGGGGCAGTGACGACCGTTGAGATGGGCGGCATCAAACTGATCTCGGTGCCGGGTTCCGTGGATGCCAACTACGGCATTTACAACCGGGCGGGCACGATCACCTTCGCGTCGTACAACGAGCCCGACATCATCATCACGGCGCCGCCCGGGGTTTATACGTTGAAGGAGTATTTCAACGCGGGGTTCACGTATGCGAACAACGTGCAGGTGACCGCCGGCGAGGTTACCGAGGTCGAGATGGGTGCCATCCGTTACAACGGGCCATTCAGCTATGACATCTACTCGGGCGGCAACCTGGTGTCGTCGTACAATGACGCCGGTACGATCGTCACGGCGCCGCCGGGCACGTACCTGCTGACCAAGTACTACGACCCGGATACCGTGCTGGCCGGGCACGTAGTCGTAACGGCCGGCGCGATCACCGACGCTCCGTAGCGGCGTCGCAACCGGTCGGACAATCGATGCAGTCAATGCAACGGCCCGCGAAACGCGGGCCGTTTGCCATAGATGGGGCGTGATTTGGTGGCGACGAGGCCTTTTCAGTCCCCCATCCCTGAAGGGATGGGGCACCCGGCT
>JAFGRR010000019.1 GCA_016935035.1 Phycisphaerae bacterium
CACGTCACCGCGTCGTTAGCCTGATGCCCGCAGGTCGAGAGTCGAATGGAAGAATTCGTCAGCGAACCGATCGAACCGGTGGCCGGCACCTTCGACACCGCCGCCATGGCACGCGGCGAGCCCGGGTTGCCGGCGGGATTCTTGTGGCATGGCGAGAAATTCGACGTGCTCGAACGGCTCGAAACGTGGAAGCAATCCAGCCCCGAAGGCGGCAGACATGACGCCGAAGTGTATCTCCGCCGACACTACTACCGCCTGCGGATGTCCGACGGAGCAATCTGGACCGTCTATTTCACGCGTCAGGCGCGGGCCGGCGGGTCACCGCGACGCCGCTGGTTCTTGTACAGCAAAAAAACGGGAACCGGCGAACCACCCCCCGGCCCCGTCGTATAGGACCTGTTGGATGTTGCGCGCTTGGCACGACGGCCAGGCGCATCTAAGATACGGAGCACCCGGGAGCATGAGGCTGCCCGGCACGGCAGGCATCAGACGCGGCCGGTACGCGTAAGGTGCTTCCGGAAAAACGCTTATGCCGCGTCGGCGACCAGTCGTCGCTAACGCACAGTGGACCCAGGCAGGGTTCCTGGCGCGAGTTTGGGAGCATCGGGCATGGCCCACGACAACATCTTCGTAAAAGCTCAGCAAGCCCACGAGCATCACGATCACGATCACGCCCACACCGCCAATCTCCAGATTGTCATGACCTTTGTGGGCGGAATGCTGCTGATCGTGGCATTCGTCGCAGGCTTCATCTACCCAGAGATCCCTGAACGAGCCGAGTTCGTGGCCCTGCTGGCCGCGATTCTGCTCGGGATTCCGCTGATCATTGAAGCGGCACGCGACCTGCTCCACGGCCGCACCGAGATGAACGAGCTCGTCGCACTGGCAGTCATCGCCGCCATCGCCAGTGGCAAGTATCAGGAAGCCGGAGTGATTGCCTTCTTCATGATCCTCGGCTCCCTCATCGAGCACCGCACCGCCCTCGGCGCCCGCAAGAGCATCGAGGAACTTGTCCGCATCACGCCGACACGCGCCACCAAGCTGGATGGTGACGTCGAGGTCGAGGTCGAGGCCAAGGACCTCAAGCCCGGCGATCGCGTTCGCGTTCGCCCCGGCGACAACATCCCCGGCGACGGCCGCATCCTCACCGGCTCAAGCAGCGTCAACCAGGCCAACGTCACCGGCGAGTCACTGCCGCAGGACAAGACCGTCGGCGACGACGTCTTCGGCGGCACGATCAGCCTGACGGGCGTCATGGACATCGAGATCACGAAAGCCGGCCACGACACCACCCTCGGCCAGGTGCAGGACCTGATCCTCCAGGCCGAGAAGACCCGCACGCCCGTCATGCGTCTGGCCGATCAGTACGCCCGCTGGTACACACCGATCGTGCTGATGCTGGCCGGCATGGTTTACTTCTTCACCAAGGGTACGGAAGACGGGCTCGATCGTGCTATCGCGATGCTGATCGTGGCCTGCCCGTGTGCGATCATCCTCTCGACGCCGACGGCGATGGTCGCCGCTTTAAGCGCCGCCGCCCGCCTCGGCCTGCTCATTAAGAAAGTCACCGACCTTGAAGTAGCACGCAACCTCACCGCCATCGTGTTCGACAAAACGGGCACACTCACGACCGGCAAGCTGAACGTGACGCGCATGCGGCCCGTCGACGGCATCGAGCCCGAGGACCTGCTGCGTACCGCCGTCGGCGCCGAGCAGAATTCCCGCCACCCGGTGGCCCGCGCCATCGTCGAGGTCGCCGAAAAAGCCCGCGTCTCGGCCAAGAAGCCGACCGAATTCGAGGAAGTCTCAGGCCGCGGTGTGCGGGCCAAGATTGACGGCGCGGACGTGCTCGTCGGTCGGCCGGCGTGGCTTGAGGAACAGGGCGTGGACACCTCCGGTGTCGATACTGCCGGCACCGAGGGGCTCAGCCTGCTCTACGTCGCGCGCGACAGCAAGGTCCTCGGCTGGGTCGGTCTCGAAGACAAGACGCGGACCGACGCCGCCCGCGCCATCGACGCTCTCGCCGAACTGGGCGTCCGCGAACGCGTCATGCTCACCGGCGACCGCTGGTCCGTGGCACGCAAGGTCGCGGCCGAAATGCACTGCTCCGGCGTAAAGGCCGAGGTGCTGCCCGGCGAGAAACTCACCGCCGTCGATCAGCTCCGCGCCGCCGGTCATACGGTCGCGGTCGTGGGCGACGGCGTGAACGACGCACCGGCCCTGGCCGCCGGCGACATCTCCATCGCCATGGGCGCCGCCGGCAGCGACGTCGCCATCCACTCGGCGTCGATCGCCCTGATGAACAACAATCTCAACCGCATCCCGTTCCTGGTGGCGCTGTCACGCCGCTGTTTCGAGGTTATTCGCCAGAACATGGTCTTCGCGATCGCGTATGTCGTGCTGACGCTGGCGTTCAGCGCGGCAGGTTATGTGCCGCCGATCCTGGCCGCCTTCCTGCACGTGGCGTCCTCGATCGTCGTGGTGTTCAACTCGACGCGGCTGGTGCGTGAAGGCGAGGATCTCGACCGCCAGACCTACGAGGAAGAGCAACGCCGCAAGCGCCCGACGGTCCAGTTGGAAGCCGTCCCCGCGCCGGCGTAACGCGCCGCGACATCGGTAGCAACAAACGGCCGCGCCGCTCAATCGAGCCGCGCGGCCGTTTTTCTTTCGTTACCGCTTAGCGTCACCCAAGCTGCTCTTCGATGCGCTGCAATCGCCGCCGCAGGTCGCCGAGTTCCTCGTGCAGTTCGCCGATTTCGGCTTGCAGACCATCGAGGATTTCACTCCAGGCGGCACTGCCATTGGTCGCGACCGGCTCGCGAAACGCGGACGAGGATGCCTGACTCGCCTGGCTTGCGGCCGACCGTGTCGCGGCGGACGCGACAATGTCGCTGAC
>JAFGRR010000217.1 GCA_016935035.1 Phycisphaerae bacterium
ATCATGGAGCGCCCACTGTGATTGTCGAACCGTCCGGGCTGAAGCCCGGGGCTCTCGTTGTCGCACACTCTTGAGCACGCATTTAGGAATGTAGCACACGCTACGGCAAGTAGCCAACTCAGAACCCAGCCACGATTTGCGCGCATTCGTCACGCCGTTCGCGGTGGGCGCGCGGTGTTGCAGAGGTCCGCCGGCCGGGAGCGCTGGACCGCTTGGTGTGTTTGGGGCGAATCTCGCCATTGGATGCCCTGCCGCCCGCCAGATGGCCATGAAACAGTTGCGGAACTCGGCTCATTCACCGGGGCCTGGTGCGGCCACCGGAGGCCATGTAGCTACCCTATCTTACCACATTCAAGGGCCCTCCAGAGCGTCAAAACGCGGTTTTTGGAAAAAAGTTGTCAAGGTCGCGTCCGTGTGCTAGACTCTGTAACAGTTAGCCCAACTGTTTCATTTCGTGGGCCTCCGGATGGGGCCCGACAGCCGAAAAAGGAAAGTCCCGAGCATGTCCTCGGTACGAGCCATTGCCAAGCAGGTCGGCGTCTCCATCACGACCGTGTCGCGGGCGTTGAACAACGACCCCGCGGTCAATCCGGCAACACGTGAACGCGTCATTCGCGCCGCCAATCGCTGTGGATATACGGCATCGGTTGGCAAACGCGTGATGAGTAGCATTGGCCTGTGCTACACCAACGTCGTTACCGTATCTGACCACTTTGACGCAACAGTATTAGGGGGAATCACCCGAGGTATTGATGAGCGGGGCTTTGATCTTGTAATCCTGAATATGCAGCGGGATATCAAGGCCAATGAGAACTATACACAGTTCTTCCGCCGCAAGGGTGTTCGCGGGGTTCTGATACGGACGATTGCTGATTCACACCAGGTGTGCGTGGATATTGCCAACGAGGAGTTTCCGCACGTTGTCATCAGCGACCGGTTTGACGAGCCGCGTGTGAATTACGTGGATTGCGATTCGCGGGTCGATACGACGCGGGCGACGGAGTACCTGATTTCGCTCGGCCATCAGCGAATAGCGTTTTCGATGCACAACACGCGCGATCGGGATCACCTCGATCGCCTTGCTGGCTATCGCGAGGGGCTGAAGAACCAGAACATCGAGTTCGACGAGCGCTTGGTTCTTCGGCACCCTTATACCACCGAGGGTGGAGCGGCCGCCATGAACATGGCGGCGACGATGCGACCCAGGCCGACGGCCATTGTCTTTGCGGACCCGCAGACATCCATCGGGGCCGTGAAGCGGGCATATGAGTTGGGCGTGCGGATTCCCGATGATATGTCGATCGTCGGCTTTGACGATCGCGACGCGCGACGCGCCGTCTACCCGACCATGACCGCCGTGTGCCAGGATGCCGCGCGGCTGGGCTATGAAGCGGCCCGCTGGTTGACGCGCAACCTGGACGCGCCGGCGAACGGGGGCCTGCGACGCACTTTTCCGACGTTTTTCGAGGTGAACCAGACGACGGCCCCGCCCGGCAGGAGCGGCAGCCGTGCACTAACGGCCTGAGGAGCGCCAAGGTGATTGATCGACGGATGCAAATCGGGACGGGGCGGTGGGGGCGGACGGGTTTCACGCTGATCGAGTTGCTGGTCGTCGTGGCCATCATTGCACTGCTCATCTCGATTCTCTTGCCGGCCCTGAGCCACGCGCGTGAAATCACTCGCGCCACGGTGTGTCTGTCCAACATGCGCGCCAGCGGTCAAGCCGCCCACGTGCTGAACGCCGAGATGGGTCGCATGCAGCTAATTGCCAATGAGGCCAATGTCGATCGCGTCGATCCCAGGCGCAGCCACTACAAGTATTCCGACAACGGCGAGTTGATGAGCTGGCCAGTGGCGTTGGCCGTGGGGTCCGGAATGGACCTGGCCAACAACTGGGACTGGGGCATCCGCGAGGCCACGTTCAAGGCCGCGCAGGGGCGCATGGATGAAATCAGCAAAGACCTCGACTTTCTGGTCTGTCCCAGTGACAAGGTGCGCGTCGCGACGCCATTTTACCCGCGTGCCGACGGCTTTATGCCGGGCTCGCCGGCGGAGGCAACCGCGTCGGGTACCGCCGAATACTGGGGTTTGCTGAGCTACGGCGTCAACGAGGACATCGTCGGGTCGGACGTGGCTCCGACCGAACTGTCGGGCCAGACGGTGCCGGCATGCTGGCGCTCGGCTCCGTACGGAAATGACTGCGTCGAGTGTATCGGCGAGGCGTACTCCCCGCCGGGATTCCCGTGTGCCAAGGAGGGTCGTCGGCTGCAGGGCAGGCTGGATGAAATCTGGCAGCCCAGCGAAGTGGCGTTCATAACCGATATCGGAGCAAGCCGCGACGACGTTCCGGAACCTGAGCCGGAGTGGCGTTTCGCGGGTCTGTTGCTGAGTGCACAGGCTAAGGGGCCGTACTTGGGCGACTTCCAGGAAAAGCACGGACGTTTGCCGATAACACGTCATCCCGGCGGTCGCATCAACGTCATCCGCGCCGACATGAGTGGCATTGCCGTGCGTGCGGAGAACGGCGTTATAGACACGCCGGGCGACAACAAAGTGACATACTTCACGCCGCGCGTACGCGTGTCACCGTACATGCCGGCGGAGTGCAACGGTTTTTGAGTAGTGAAGCGGCGTCCTATAAGAGTACACACTTGAAACTGTTTCGAGCGGAATCGGAGAACGAGAGTTTCTATGATAGGGGGATGACGTGTACACGGAATGTGTTGACCTGAGGATGTTGAGCCACATCGTTCGAAGGTGCCTGAGCAGCACCGAATCGAGGAGGAGGAAATGACAATGAAATCACGCAAAGGCACACTGTTTCTTGCCGGTCTTGTGGCAGCGGCCCTGTTTGCCGCGCCTGGCCTGGCCACTGTTGAGGTCACTGTCGATCCCGCCGCCGGCTGGATTGGATGGATGAACTGGTACGATCTGCCCGAGGACGGCGGCGCCTACGTTGCCGGAGGTGCCTGGGGCACCCCGGATCTGCCGGCCGTGTTCACTGGTGACGAGCTCAAGCTGAGTCCGAATACCAACACGTACAACGCGGCGGACCCGTACTGGGTGAAGCCGGACGGCAGCGGCAACAAGTGGATGGAAGCAAACATGTACTTCGAGGACACCGGCATGGTTGGTGAGAGTGTCACTTTCACCGGGCTGACCCCCGAGTACTCGTTGGTTTCCCCCTATGAGTCGAAGGCATTCATCAAGGTGCTGGATTCGAACAACGGTTGGGCGCTGGTTGCCGAGGTCTATGACGTTCTCGAGGCAGGCCAGCCGTTCAGCGTGAGCCTCGACATTGCGGGCACGGCGGGGCTCATCCCGCAGTTCGGCTTCATGACCACTGGACCGAACGCGAACCCGGAGACGGTTGACCAACTGGGTTACGCCATAGTTACCGCGATCCCGGAGCCGGCAAGCGCACTGCTGCTGCTGGCGGTGGCCGTGTTGATTCGGCGGCGCTAGGTCTTCGGGCGCGCCCCCCGGCGTAGGGGAGCGGCCGTATGTGTGCCGACCCTCCCGCAGCGGCACACGGTACCGCCACTTGTGCGCGCCCCAATCTATCAGACGGCGGGTAGAGCAACGTGCTGGATACCGCCGACGGGCTGCCGCGAGCGAGCGGCCCGTCGGCGGACCGCACGAAAGAGACGGCCCGTACTGACAATGCCTCGGCGGCGGACGCCCGCGCAACTTGTCTCAGGAGATCAGGTCATGTTCCGACCCACTCGGGTTACTCGAATCACATACGTGGCATGCTGCGCTCTGGGCCTAATGACCGGTGCCCTGGCCTCGGCGCAGGTGCTAGATGAGGACTTTGACGGTGCCAGCGCCACCGGCGGTGGCACCTTCTTCAACGGATCCGGCTTCGCATTGCTGGAGGATTGGGATGACGGCATCTCCGGTGAGACCGCTTTCGCAGGCACGACCGGAAACGCCAATGTCGGATACGCGGCCGCGTTCGGTAGTCTCAACGCGGGTGTCGACGGCAGCGGCGCCGGCATCATCGAGGTCGGCGGAGTGCTGTACGACCTGATTTGGGAGTCCTTCGACAATGTTACCGGCACTGGCGGCGGAGAGTTCTTGGCCGGCGGCGCCGGAGCGGACACCTTCAACTTCGTGACGAACTGGGACGACGGCATCTTCGACGAGTACGCGTTCGGCGGCACTTTTGACGGTGCCGTGCTCGACGGGTCGATGAGTGCCATGGGCGTGACGACCGGCGGTCTTAGCGGTCTGGGTGGAGCGATACTCGACGTCGATGCCGTGACACTGAACAGCGGCGGTTGGTATGCCGGCCTGCAATTCGACATCGGACCGTTTCCGGGCAGTGTTGTACTCGGCAACCCTGGTTTCGAAGGTGCAAGCGCGTGGACGTCGTTCAGCAACGCCTTTGAGGCGCCAGCCACCATGGAGGTCGCACCGCATTCCGGCAGCATGGCCGCCAAGATGTACGGTGCGTTTTCGGGCCCATCCGGTCTATACCAGGATCTGCCGACGGTGGCCGGCCAGACAATCGAGTTTTCGGCCTATGCCCTGACGCCCTCCTTTGACTC
>JAFGRR010000218.1 GCA_016935035.1 Phycisphaerae bacterium
CAGGGCCATAATCTCGTCTTCGCTCGGCGAAAACGACGGCAGGTCGGTACGCCGCAGATAGCCTGCCACGCGATAGGCCGGCGGCACGCCGCTCTTGAGATGCAGGTCGCTCGCCTGGAGCTTCTTCATGGCTTCAAGCAGCGGGATGATCGACTGTGGCTTGGCACTCATGCGTGCTCCTCGAGCGGTTCGACCCGCGATGGCGCGACGGCGAGAAGCGATCGCGCGATGTATTACGGAGCCGGCTTCTCCGTCGGCTCCGGGCGCACCTCGAACAGATGTGTCGGTAACTGCTCACTGACCGTCACCAGGGACTGGCCGTCAGCGGTGTAGCATAGCGCCTCACCCTGCGGCTCGGCCGCCAGTGTGATGCGCAAAGGTGTCTGCTTTAAAAGTGTTGCGACGTCCGGCTTGGCTGACGTATCGGCCAGCCGCCATTCCCAACCCTCGGTGTAGCAGCGCAGCGCCAGACGCCGGCCATCCGGTGATATGTCCGCCGCCGTCACCAGACGCCGCATGGGCGCCTCGGGCGGCAGCGCGACGGTCGCGACCTCGGCCAACTCAACGATCTTGTCGGTCGGCCATGGCGCCGGCAAACGGTAGACATTGAGCGGCTTACCGTCGCGGCGTTTTGTGAAGATGAAGCCATCGCCACTTAGCGGATCAACCGCGAGCGCCTCGGCGTCACACGGCCCGCCCGCGTAGCGAATACGATACATGCGCGGCTCGACGTCTATCGTGCTCACCCCACCCTCCCCATCGATCTCGGCGAAGCGGTAGATCGTCAGGTCGTGCCGCTGCCCGTTATTGTCGCCAATGTCCGCCACGCACACGTCAAATTCGCCAGCCTTGGCCCCCGGCGCCAGCGCGATGTCCTCATAGTCGATATGCCGGGCGCCGTGCAGCCGAATCGTCACGCGCGTGTGACCCGCCCTATCGACCAGAAACACACGCGGCTCATCACCGGAGTCGTTGTTGATGTAGTACATGCCGGGATTGCGGCGACTGGCGGTGATACCGGAGGCCTCGTTGATACGGTTGTCGTCAAGTTGGGCCACTTCGGTCGGCAGAGTGTAAGGAGCGGCAGGATACGTCGGCTCGGCCTGCGGTCCGGCCAAGACAACGCCCAGGCCCACAACGAACACCGCCGCGCACATCCACCGTACGCCGACAACTTGGCCGCCGCGTTTGCTCACCAGTCTCTCCGATTTCCACAAGTCCGCCGCGGACGTGTCACTATTGCGGCCACGCGAACTGAACACCGATTACACCAGCGATTATAACAGCAGCCGACAACCGCCGTCAGTCCCCCGGCGGCAGCGATCGCCCAGAGACCGATCACGGCCGCAACATGTCACCCGAGTAGATCGCACTCGGCATAACCTCACATTCGGCCCAGCAGCCGACACACGCATCCACCCACTTGCGGGCCGCCTTAGTGCGTGCGTTGTGCCAGACTTGCTCGAATGGCTCATCCCGCAGATTGCCGACCGTCTCGGTGTTGAATTGGCACACCGGCACGCGGCCGTCGGGCAGCAGTCGAATATGGCTGCGCAACGCCACGCAGGGCGGATTGGGCTGCGGATTTTCCGTGCCGTTCAGCCGTGCCTTGAGTCCGCGCAGGTAGTAGCGTTTGCCCCGCCGCAGCCACCACGTCCGCAGTTCACCCAGCGCCGCCAGTTCCGCATCCACGAACCCCATCACATCCGCCCCGTGCAACATCGGATGCAACGGATACTGCCGCGAAATCAGATCCTCGGCCTTCTGTCCGCCGCGCTTGCGGCCGTACATGGCCGAATCCGAATACGCCAACACGCTATGCAGATCGCAACCATGCTTGCGCAGCACGCGCCGCAATTCCGGCCCGTCCGCCAGCGACCGCGGCGACATCACCGTATGATTCGCGCTGACCTGCACGCCCAGTTCGTCGCGCAGCTCCGCCAGACGCCGCACCGTCTCGAGCGCCCGCGCGAACGTCACATCCACTCCGCGGTTGGCGTCATGCTCGTCGGCTAGGCCGTCAAACGAGACCATGAAGCGCAGGATCGCCGGCCGCGGAAACCGCCGCGCGAACTCGACGGTACGATCCGGAAACGAGCCATTGGTCGTGATGTGAATCACCAGCGGCTGCGTCTGCCGCCGAATGACCTCCGCCAATTCCAGCAGATCCTCACGCAGGAACGGCTCGCCCCCGCTCAGCCGCACCACGTCCAGCCGCCCGATCTTGCTGAAAACGCCGCCCACCTGCTCGGGTGTCAGCTCGTCGCCCGGCTTGATCCGCCACGAATCGCACATCTTGCAGCGCGCATTGCAGCGATACGTGACGAGGTACGTGCACCAGCGCGGTCGCGGAACCTGCCCCAGCCGGTTCTGAATGACTTGCAGCGCGAAACTGACCGGCCTCATGAGACCTTCCGAATGTACCCCGGCATGCCCTTGCGCCCCGCCAGCTCGGCAAGATACGTCTCCAGCGCATCGATCGCCTCGGCCCGCCCGTCGCGCGCGGCGCGTCTGATGTTCTCGCGGAATTCGTCCTCGCGCGCCAGAAAATCGCCGATGACACGCGCCCGCAACGCGCGGTGCTCGACCGGAACGCCGATGCCCATCTGCTCGACGGCATTGGCGTTGCAGCGCTGCTCCACGCACGTTTCCGGCATCACCAACATCGGCTTGCCGAAGTGCATCGCCTCGCCCACCAGTTGGTTGCCCGCCGTGCTGATCACCGCCCGGCACTTGGCCAGGTCCTCGATAAAGGCCTGACCGGCGGGCGGACAAAACTCGAGGTTGTCGAGCGTGCCGATCCGTTGCGTGCCGTAGACCTTCATCGGACAACCCGCTTTGCGCAAAGCCTGCTCCACCCACGGCGTAAACTGGTACGCACCGTTGTTGAGATAGACAAGCACGTGCTCGCCGACCGACGAGCGCATCTTGCACACGTCGTCGCGCAGCAGCGGACCCACCACCCGCACGCCGGCGCGCCGTGGCGGCGCGTCGTAGAAGCTGGAAACGATGACGCGCTGCGGCCGCTCCATGAGCATCAGATACGCCATCCGTTCGCGCTGCAACAACAGTCGATCGAGCGAACTGACACGCGGCTGGCAATGCACGAGGATGCCGAAATGATCGAACGCGATGCGCGGAATGCCCAGCCGCCGCCCGGCCATGTTCGTCCAAGCCTCGGCATCGGAGATTACGACGTCAGCGCCGAAGTCGCGGATGACGTCCATCACCATCGCCAGCGATGGGCCGCGCAGTTTCAGGTCGAGAATCGCCGGCA
>JAFGRR010000219.1 GCA_016935035.1 Phycisphaerae bacterium
CGTGCTGAAGTCGCGGACGAGTTGTTCGTATTGCGTCAGCGGATGCTTGGTGATGAAGAAGCCCAGTGCGGCCTTCTCGTACGCGAGCATCTCGGCGTCTGACCATTCCTGCGTGCCGATCACCGGCGCCGGCGGCGCGTCGCCACCGAAGCCGCCAAACATGTTGAGTTGTCCCGCCTGGCGGTCGCGCTGTGCCGCGTGGCCCTGCTCGATGGCGGCGTCCATGACCTCGACCAGCGCCCGCCGCATAGCGCCCGTGCTATCGAATGCACCGGCCTTGATGAGCGTCTCGACCACCGACTTGTTGACGGCACCGAGATCAACGCGCTCGCAGAAGTCGAACAGGTCGCTGAAGCGGCCACCTTGCGCGCGGGCATCCTGGATCGCAACCACAGCCTTGTGCCCAACGCCGCTGATCGCCGCCAGGCCGAAGCGAATCTGCCCCCGCCCCACCGGTTTGCCGGAGTCGTCATGATCGGGATAGACGACGGTGAAAGCCTCCTCGCTCTCATTGATGTCCGGCGGCTTGATCTCGATGCCGACAGAGCCGTCGGTCTGACGGACGCGGCGGCACTCGTCGAGGTATTCGGCGATCTTGTCGGTGTTGCCGCTTTCGTAGGTCATCAGGGCGGCCATGAATTCGACCGGGTAGTACGTCTTGAGATACGCGGTCTTGTAGGCGACGACCGCGTAGCCGGTGGAGTGGGCCTTGTTGAAGGCGTAGCTGCCGAATTCCAGAATATCCTCGAAGACCTTCTCGGCCACCTCGCGTTTGACGCCGCTTTCGACCGCGCCGCCGAGGAACGGCTCGCGTTCGGCATCGATCATCGCGAGCTTTTTCTTTGAGATGGCCTTGGCGAGTCGGAAGGCGCGGCGCAGCGGCACGCCGCCCAGCCGGTTGACCAGGCGCGAGACCTGTTCCTGATAGACCATGATGCCGTAGGTCTCGTTGAGCACGTCGGTCATGATCGGGTGCGGCGTATTCCACTGCTGGCGGCCGTGCTTGCGTGCGACGTAGTCGTCGATGTACTTCATCGGACCGGGACGGAACAGCGCGTTGGCGGCGATGAGGTCCTCGATACGGTTGGGTTTCATCTTCATGAGCACGTCGCGCATGCCGCCGGATTCAAACTGGAATATACCGCGCGTCTCGCCGCGCTGGAGGATGGCATAGACGCGCTGGTCGGTCAGGTCGATGTTGTCGAGATCGAGCTCGATGCCGTGCTGCTGCTTGATGAGCTGGCAGGCGCGGTGAATCTGCGAGAGCGTGCGCAGCCCGAGAAAGTCCATCTTCAGCAACCCGACCTTCTCGACAATCGGCCCCTCGAACTGCGTCGTGACGTCCTTCGAATCCGGCGGCTTGGCCAGCGGGATTAGCGTGTCGAGCGGCACGTCGGCGATGACGACGCCGGCGGCGTGGATCGACGAGTGCCGCGCCAGCCCTTCCAGACGCCGGCCAATGTCCAGCACCTTGCGGACCGTCTGGTCCTCGTTGTACATCCGCCGCAGCTCGTCCTCGCGCTCGAGGGCCTTGTCGATCGTCATCTTCAGCTCTTCGGGGATGAGCTTGGCGAGACGATCGGCGTCGGCGAGCGGGACTTCGAGCGTGCGGCAGATGTCGCGCACCGCCGCCCGGGCCTTGAGCCGCCCGAAGGTGATTATCTGGGCGACGTGGCCGTACTTCTGGCGAACGTATTCAATGACGTCCTGGCGACGATCCTGGCAGATATCGATGTCGATGTCCGGCATCTCGTCGCGCTCGGGATCCATGAAGCGTTCAAAGTACAGGCCGTAGTGCAGCGGATCGACCGAGCTGATGCGCAGGCAATAGCCGACCACGGTGCTGCACCCGCTGCCGCGCGCAATGGACGGAATGTCGTTCCGCCGGGCGTAATTCACGAAGTCCCAGACAATCAGGAAGTAGCTGCTGAAGCCTTTGTCCTTGATGACGTTTAGCTCGTAGTCGATCCGCTCGCGCAGCTCGTCGGTCATCTCGCCGTAACGCTCCTTGGCGCCTTCGTAGACCAACTCGCGCAGGTAGTCATCAGCCGTCTTGTTGTCGGGCGGATCAAAGCGCGGGGCGAAACGCTTCGTGAAATCGAACTCTACGTTGCATTGGTCGGCAACGTTGCGCGTGTAGGCCAGGGCGTCGGCGTAGCCCGGCAGCGCCTCCGCCATCTCGGCGCCGGACTTCAGATAGAACTGGTCGCTCGGAAACTTGAAGCGGTTCTGGTCGGCAACGCACGAACGCGTCGAGATGCAGCAGAGCACATCGTGCGCCTCGACATCGTCGTGCGTCAGGTAGTGCACGTCGTTGGTCGCGATCGTCGGCACGCCGAGCTTGCGCGCCAGTTCCGACAGCTCGGGGTTGAGCTGCTGCTGCTCTGGCATGCCGTGATCCTGAAGCTCGATCAGGAACCGCTCGGGGCCGAAGATCTCGAGATAGCGCTCCGCGACTTCCTTTGCCTTGGCGAAGTCGGCGTGCATGAGCTGTTGCGGCACCTCGCCACCGAGGCAGGCGGTCGTGCAGATCAGCCCGTCCGAGAACTCGCGCAGTACTTCTCGGTCGATGCGCGGCTTGTAGTAAAACCCCTCGGTGTAGCCGATCGACGAGAGCTTTATCAGGTTCTGGTAGCCGGTCTGGTTCATTGCCAGAAGTAGAACGTGATACGCGGCCTCACGCAGACCGCGTGCTTCCTTATCGCGCCGGTCGCCGGGCGCCATGTATAGCTCGGCGCCGATGATCGGTTTGATGCCGGCCTTGACCGCTGCGTTGTAGAACTCGATGGCACCGAACATGTTGCCGTGATCGGTTACCGCCACCGCCGACATGCCGAGACGTTTACAGGTTTCGACGAGGTCCTTGATGCGGCATGCGCCGTCGAGCAACGAGTATTCGCTGTGCAGATGCAGGTGTACGAAGTCCGACTTGTCAGCGGCAGCCATCGCGACGGTCCTTGCGTTTCGGTGGGTGGTGTGTCTATGGCGATGCTATTCGACGCGGGCCGGCGCGGCAATTTCGGACGGCCGATTTCGTATGGGACGCGGGCCGGAACGCGTCGAGTTATTGACAGGGTGGTCGATTACTGGCATCCAGGAAACCCGCGCACGACAATTGTGGCGACGCAACCGATGTGCCGATGTCTGCACGGGCGAACTCCGCGCGATGGAATCAGCGGTACGTCCGAGTTTCTCAGTCGCCGGTTACTAGAGGTGCATAGCCCATGAGTACGATAACCCAGACCATCAGTTCCACCGGACAGGCAACCGCGACGCCCGCCGGCAAGTTCCTGACGTTCGGCCTGGCCCAGGAAGAGTTCGGCATCGAGATCCTGAAAGTCCGCGAGATCATCGGCATCATGGATGTGACCGCGGTTCCGCAGATGCCGTCTTACATGCGTGGCGTGATCAACCTGCGCGGCAGGATCATCCCGGTGTTTAGTCTGCGTCTGCGTTTCGGATTGCCGGACAAGGAAGATACCGACGAGACGTGCGTGATCGTGGTTGACATTGGCCACGAAGTCGGGCTGATCGTCGATCGCGTTTCCGAGGTTGTTGACATTCCCGCCGACGCGGTCGAGCCCCCGCCGGCCGTCGGCACCCAGTGCCAGACCAAGATGATCCTCGGGATGGGCAAGATCGGCGAGGCGATCAAGATCCTGCTCGATGTCGACGCCGTGCTGAGCGCCGACGAGATCGAACAGTTCACGCACGCCGAAGTGCTCGACGCGTAGCGGCCATGCAGCGTCGGGCCTCGGTGCCTGGCTTGTTCTCGCTTCGACGCAAGCCACAGAACGTCAGGCACGAAAGCCTGACGCGATGATCAAGAAGTGCGTCGGGGGGGGCTCCGACGGAGTTGCTCGCGCAGGGCGTCGAGCAACACGTCGGGTTCGCACATGCGCCCGGGGCCGACGGTCCCGCACGCCAGCCGGCCCTCGTCGGGACCGACGAGCTGAACACCATCGGCTCGAAGTTGGGCGACGTTTCGCTGGACGGCGGGGTGTTGCCACATGCGCGTGTTCATCGCGGGCGCCAGCATGACCGGAGAGTCCGCGCCTAGCAGGAGTGTACTGACAAGGTCGTCGGCGATGCCGCCGACCAGCTTGCCGATGATGTTGGCGGTCGCCGGCGCGACCAGCACCAGGTCGGCCCGCTTGCTGAGCGTGAGGTGGTCCATCTCCCCCGCGGCTGATCGCCGCCACATGCTCTGGTGCACCGGTCGCCCGGTCAGGGCGTGAAAGGTCACGTCGCCGACAAAACGCCGGGCGTTGCGCGTCATCGCCACGGTGACGCCGCAACCGAGCTGCGTGAGGTGTGAAACAAGCATGGCGGTCTTGAAGGCCGCGATCCCCCCGGTAACACACACGACGATCTCGTAGCCGCCGAGTTCGCCGGCGGTAGCCGGTTCGGTGGGCTGAGTGGCCGCCGGTTTATTCGGGTTTGACAAGGCCGGATGCCTCGTAGTCGATGCCGATCTTGCCCTCGGTGATTTCCTCGACGACGATCTCGATCTCGCTCTTTCCGGTCGGGTCGACGAGTGGCCGGGCGCCTTGCATGATTTCGAGCCAGCGTTTCTGAATCAGGGCCGCCAGCTTGAACCGCCCGCCAATCTTGTCAATGATGTCGTCATTCAGGAGTGCGTGGAGCATGCTTGGTCCTGTTCCTTCTTGATGATGTCCAACACGCGGGCAACCGTCTCATCAAGTATATCGTTGGTCACGAAGTATTGATAGTGGCCGCTGTTACGAGCGAAGGCGATCTCGCCGTCCGCCTCGTTCAGCCGCTTTTGCTGAAGCGTCTCCGACTCGGTCTGTCGCCCCTCCAGACGGGCTTTCAGGGTGTACATCGTCGGCGGCAGCACGAATATCCGAACCGAGTCCGGCACACGCTCGGCCACCTGGGCCCCGCCCTGCACGTCGATCTCCATCACCACGATCTCGCCGCGGGCAACCGCATCTTCCACGGGTTTCAGCGGTGTGCCGTAGATTTGGCCGAGATACTCGGCGTGTTCGAGCAGTTCGCCGGCAGCGATCATCCGCTGAATCTCGTCCCGGCTGACGAAGCTGTAGGCCTCGCCATCGCGTTCCTGGCCGCGCGGCGCCCGGGTGGTCACGGACACCGACCAGCGGGCATTGGGCAGAATCCGCAGTAACTCGTTGCAGATCGAGGTTTTGCCAGCACCAGATGGTCCGCTGACGACGACCAGCTTGCCCCGCTTCTGATTACACGCCTTGTTCGCCGACACGCGACTCCTTCACCGTTATTGCATCCGCGATCTCTGTCAGCCCCCGGATGCCGACGGCGTCAGTCGGCGGATTGTACGGCGCGCATGGCCCGCACACGTTGCCGTGCTAGCGCACGGGGCTCGCCCTCGGCCGATTCGCTGGCTGCCTGTTCCGCCGCCGACATAACTTCTGCGGTAACGCTCCCGCTGGGCAGCGCCCGTGGCGACAACACCGTGACGCGGTCACCGTGCACCTGGGCGAAACCGCCGTCGATGAACACACGCTCGGTCTTGCCGCCCTGCTCATAACGTAGCTGGCCGATACCCAACTCGCACATGAGCGCGGCTCGACCGCGCAGAATGCCCAGTTCACCGTCGTGAGCCGGAATCACCACTGCGTCGGTGTGCTCGTCAAGCACCTGCCGCTCGGGTGTGATGACAATCAGATTGATGTCGGTGGTCTGCTTTGCCATGGCTGTTGGTCTTCCAAAGGCGACTGGCGCGTAACCACTTCCTGTCCGTTACCACTCACCTCGTGCCACTGCTCTTGAGCAGTGTGCTCGATATTCTACACGCGACGTCCTGTTCGAAAAGATACTACTCAAGACCACTGGCACCCGGGACCTATCCGCGCGCGCGATCAGCTTGCGGCGGCAGCGGCCGGCTTTGTGCTAGACGAGTCCGACGCCTTCGCCGCCGGGCACTCCTTCTGGGCCTTGCAGCCCTCGCAGGGCTTGCTGTCGGTCTTGGCTGTGGCGGCCTTGGCGCCCTGCTTGTACGAATCACTCCGGTAGTCAGTCTGGTGGAAGCCCGATCCCTTGAAGATCACGCCGCCGCCGATGCCGATCAAACGTTGCAGCTTCCGCTTGCCGCACTCGGGACACTTCACAAGCGGCTTGGCGGTGATGGACTGGAACTGCTCGAATTTATGGCCACACGCATCGCACAGATAATCGTACGTTGGCATTGTCACTCCTCTGGCGGCTAATCTTCGGCAGACGCCTGCTCGGCCGGTCCGCTGGAAACCACCACGCGTGCCGGCCGAATCACGCGGCCATGCATCCTATAGCCGCGGGTCAATTCCTCCATAACCGTTCCCGAGGCGTGCTCGGAACTGGCCCGCTGAAGCATCGCTTCGTGCAGGTCGGGGTCGAAGGTCTGGCCGACGGCGTCGATCGGCTCAATGTTACGGTCTTTCAGAACCTTGAGAAAGTGCTCGTACACGATGCGAACACCGTCGGCAACCGACTGCACGTTATCGGCCTCCGACGCCGAACGCTGCGTCCGCTCCAGATCATCCAGGATAATCAGCAAGTCGCGCGCGAAACCCGCCTCGGCGTAACGCAACGCCTCACCCTTGTCACGCTCCAGACGCTGCTGCGTGTTGCGCAACTCCGCGATCAGCCGCAGGTTCTTGTCGTTCAACTCGGCGACCTCGCGCTGGGCCAGTTCGAGTTCGGACAACTCCGGCTCGCTCTCCGCGTCCACGGGCGTTTCGTCCTTGGGCTTGTCTTCCGCTGCGGTACTCATCTCGGTCGGTACTCACTTCGTATGCTATGTCAGGCACTGTGCCTGAACGTAGCGCTGCTGTCAGAAGTCGGCCGACGAGACGTCGACCGCTACATTGTGGTGCCGGCGCTGCCGCGGTAAGCCGGTCGAGATACCACGGCCGCCACGGGGGGCGGCCGCTACGTGGCGTCCGCCTTGGGTGGCTGCTATTCCTCGTCGTTTGGGCCGGTGAAATACTCCTTCACGCGATCGAAGAAGCCCTTCGACTCGGGCAGGACACTCTGGTCCTCGCTCTGGGCAAACTCGCGCAGCAGGTCCTGCTGCTTGTGGCTGAGCTTCTTCGGAATCTCGACCAGCACCTGCACGATCAACTGGCCAAAACGCCCGTTCCGCCGACTCGGCAAGCCCTTGCCCGGCAACCGAAAGACCGTCCCGAACTGCGTGCCGGCCGGGATCTTCAAGGGCGTCGTCCCGTTCAACGTCGGCACCTCGACCTGGGTGCCGAGCGCCGCCTGCGTGAAGCCTATGGGAAACCGGCATATCAAATCGTCGCCGTTACGTTCGAAGAACTCATGCGGCTTGATCTGAACCACGCACAGCAGATCGCCACGCGTACCCGTCTGTCCGGGTTCACCTTCGCCGGCCAGGCGGATGCTCTGGCCCTCATGAATGCCCGGCGGCACCTTGACATTGAGGATGCGTTCCTTCTGGCCGCGACCCGAGCCGTGGCAACCACGGCACGCTTTCTCGAATACTTGGCCGCGACCGCTGCACGTGGGACACTCGACCACCGACCGCGTGACGAGGAAGCCCATCGACTGCTGCCGTTCGACCTGGCCGTATCCGCCGCAAGTCTGACAGACCTTGCGTTGCGAGCCGGGTTCGGCACCGCTGCCGCCACACTTATCGCAGAAGTCGTTCCGCATGAAGCGCAGCGTCTTTGACACGCCAGTGGCCACGTCGCCGAGATCGATCTCGATGACGGTCTGAATATCGACGCCAC
>JAFGRR010000220.1 GCA_016935035.1 Phycisphaerae bacterium
AACCAGTGATGCCCCGCGTGCAGCCCCGACGCGTACAGCCGCGCGATGTGCGGGTGCTGCAGCGCCGCGGCGATCTCAACCTCACGCTCGAAACGCCGCCGTTGCCGCGCATCCGCATGACGCCCGGACCGCATGACCTTCAGCGCGACGGTGCGTTTGGTCGCATGTTCACGGGCCTGGTAAACCACGCCCATGCCGCCGTGACCCAGTTCGCTGTCGATCTCGTATCCGGGGATGTTCTCCGGCAATACGCCATCATCGACGTCCACAAACGCGCCCGCCGACGAACCGGCCTCCGCGGTGAAGGCCTGGCCACACTTGCGGCAGCGCGCCTCTCGGCCGGCGAACTTCGCCTTGATGCGCCAATGCACGCCACAATGCGGGCAGTGCCCGTCAATGTGGTCCGACGGCAGCCCGACACTTGACGTGTCTGACGGCGTGGCGGATACGCCCGGTTGCCCGGCCGCTTGCCGGCCGGCCTGCTCGATCAGACGTAACGCCGCCAGCCGCTGCTTTAGTTCCGGCATCAGTTCGGAATGCCCGGCGATGATGTCGTCGTCGGACAAGACATCGCCCGCCGCCCGACGTTGCAGGCAATCATCCAACACGCGTTGAATCCGTGTGGCTTTGTCCAGTTCGGCCATGGGGGCATCTCCACGTTGCTAGAGTCAGTGGGAGTTCCCTAACAAACGCGCTCCCTGATACTGGTAACGACCGCCGGCAACCCGCTTCACACAGAAATGCCGCCTCTACTCAAAATCCCCAGGTCACGCCAAATCAGCCTAAGCCGCTGCCAAGGTCCGACGGATTGCCCATCTGCTCACGCAGCAGCTTTAGCGCGCGATAGCACAACTGGTGGACAGCACGCTCGGTGCGCCCCATGGCGGCCGCGACTTCGCAGGCTGCTTTGCCATCGATATGCCGCATCCAGACCGCCTGGCGACATGGCTCGGGCAACGCGGCGAGTGCCACCTGCATCGCCTGCACAGCCTCGCGCTGCGACACGACGCCGCTGGGACTCTTGCCCTTACTGTCCAACAACCGAGCCAGGCCGAGTAACGAAGTCGAACGATCGGTTGCGATACGCCGCCCACCGGCGCGCGGCGAACGCTTGGCGGCCCGCTGAGCCTTGGCGGCGTCCAGAAGCTTGCGGTCGGCGATCGCCGCGAGCCAGCGGTAGAACGTCCCCTCCCCGCGCGGTTCGAACTTCCGCACATGTGTGTAAGCGGCCGTGTACGTCTCCTGGAGCACGTCCTCGACGGAGACACTCTGCCGGAGATTGGCGTTGAATCTGAGCCCGACCCGGCGTCGCAGCCGCTGGTCGTACAGCATAAGCAATCGCCCGAGCGCCACCCGATCGCCCGCGACGGCTCGCTGCGTCAGTTCTTCGACACCCACCGCCATGTTCCCGCCTTCGCCCGATGTGCCGCGGGGACAGACCCCCGTCTGCTTCCCAGTGTAGTCTATGAAGGCGGCGGTGCAATGCGCCGTTGCCCGTGTGAGTGCAATTGCAAGCTGTAAGGCTGTGTCACATGCCGCGGACAAACTCTATGCACAAGCACGCGAGTCGCCGTCCGCGGTCCAGAGTATACGCTCGTTCGGCTCAAACGCCGGGTGCATCACAGTCTTCGCTCACCGTATCGCCATGCACAGGTTGCGGCGCCGCTTTCAAATCAGAACCCCGGACGCAAGTCCGGGGCCCGGTCGGGTTGACACCCCGGGAGCAATTGGCATAGTGCCCCATAGCAAGACTAGGGTATTCATTATATGCATCGATACCAAATTCCAAACCTAGCGAAGGCCTGCCACGTGATGTCGTGGCTGGCGGCGGAACGGGGTGCTTTTTCCGCCAGCGAGGTCGCGCGCAAGCTTCAGATGCCGCGTACAACGGCCTTTCGCGTGTTGCGCACACTCTGCGGCGAGGCTGCCGTGGCGCTTGCCATCACCGCCACCACCCTGCGTTTCGCCAAGCGGATGATTCCTTCCGTTGCGCAAGGTAACACACGCGGCCGAGGCGCTCTCCAAGGCGTTGAGCCAGCAGCCGGCGGCCGGATGTCGTAAACCGTGATCGTACGCCGCCTGCCGGAAATAAGAGCAGTCTTACAAACGGATGTCCGGTCGTCGGGACGCTCGGCTGCGGCGGTACGGGCATCTCGCGCGACGGCAGGCTGTATCGCGGCGAGAATTCCGCGTCGTGGCGTATTCTGGCCATTGGCAAGGTCGAACCCGGCAAGCCGGTCGTATACTGGACCGGCGCCGGCTGGACGCGCGGCGGCGTGGAACAGATACCTGAGTGAATTGCCGAAGCGTGTGGCCAACGACCGGCGTAGCGAGGTTACCCATGTACACGTTGATCTTCTGCTGTCTTCTGGCAGGTTTTGCCGGCGCTGGTGCCAACCCGCCCTGGATTGCACCTGAGTTGGAGGACGCCGCTACATCGTCGGCTTCAGCAGCAACCGAAGGCCAAGACTCGGAAGCTGCGCGGCCATGTCCAATCATGCGCCACGAGTTCAAGCTCACCAGCAAGCCCAAGAAAGCCAGAATTCGCGTCATCGGCCTCGGGCACTACGAGCTGCATCTCAACGGCCAGGTCGTCGGCGACACCGTCGTGAATCAGGCGTGGTCGCAATACAACAAGACCATCTATTGGCGTGATTTCGACATCAAGCCACTGCTGCACGAGGGCAAGAACGCCATCGCCGTCATGCTCGGCAACTCTTTCTGGCACGTCGCCCCCGCCAACGACACCGGCCGCTTCGTCAAGACCGACGCCATGCCCGATTTTGCCGGCGGCCATCCGTATCTGCTCTGGCTGGAGGCACGCATCGTCGACGCCGACGGCACAGAGACCGTCATCACGAACGATACGTCGTGGCGCTGGACGGACGGCCCGCTCACGTTCTCGCACATTTACGCCGGCGAAGACTACGACGCCACGCGCCTCCCCGCCGACTGGGATCAGCCCGGCTTCGACGACAGCCAGTGGCACACTGCCAAGGTCGTTGCCGCCCCGCCGGCCCAGCTCCTGCCGCTCATCAGCCCCGGCCTCAAGACCGCCGAGGTGTTCGAGCCCAAGGAGATCCGCGAACCCGACCCCGGCGTCTTCACCTACGTCTTTCCGCAGAACTGCTCGGCGTTGCTGCGTTTCACTGTTCACGGCGAGCGCGGCCGTACCATTCGCTTCAAACCCTGCGAATACATGGACGACACCGGCCGCGTGCGCTTCACCTACACCTGGGGCACCGGCAAGGACATCTGGCACGACTACACCCTGCGCGGCGCCGAAAGCGAATCACACCAGGTCGTCTTTTGCTACGTCGGCTGCCAATACGTCGAGGTAACCGGCGCCGTCCCCGCCGGCAAACCCAACCCCGACAACCTCCCAGTCGTTGAGAGGCTCGAACTGGTGCACGTGCGCGCCGCCAACCCCATAGTCGGCTCGTTCACATGCTCCAGTGATTTGCAGAATCGCGTCCACCATCTCATCAACTGGTCGATCCGCTCGAACATGAGCCACGTCCCAACCGACTGCCCGCACCGCGAAAAGAACGGCTGGCAGGAGCAGACTTGGCACATGGCCCGCTCGGTCAGCTACATCTACGACGTGCACGACTGGTACCGCAAGATCGCCCGCGATCTGCGCGACACCCAACTCCCCGACGGCCACATCCCCACCAACTGCCCGAACTACCTCGTCGGCATTCCGCCGCACGGGTTCTGGAACGAAGCGCCCGAGTGGGGCGTCTCCGGCGTGCTCGCACCATGGCATCTCTACGAGTGGTACGGCGATCGCCAAGCACTGGCAGACAGCTATGACAGCATGAAGGCCTACGTCGATTACCTCACCTCGCAGGCCCAGGACGGCGTCATCAAGAGCAACCTCGGCGACTGGTACGATTGCGGCCACGACAAGGGCGACGGCCCGTCACAGTGGACGCCACTCGAAGTCAGCGCCACCGGCATCTGGGCCCTCGGCGCCGCCACCGTCGCGCAAGCCGCCGAAGTGCTCGACCATCCTGACGACGCCGCGCGCTATCACGCCCTGTTCAACAAAGTCAGGGCCACGTTCCAGGAACGCTTCTGGGATAGCGAAACCAAGACCGTCAAGAACAACGGCTCATGCCAGGCCGGCAACGCCGCCGCTCTCTGCATCGATCTCGTGCCCGCGGCCGATCGCGCCGCCGCCATCGAGCGCATCGTCACCGATCTCGAGAAACGCGACTGGCAACAGACCACCGGCGAAGTCCTGCACGTCTTCCTGATCCGCGCCCTCGCCGACGCCGGCCGCACCGACGTGCTTCACAAGGTCTACGCCCGCACCAAGCGCGGCAGCTACGGCTACATGGTCGAGAGCGGTCTCACCACACTGCCCGAGAGCTGGAACGCGCAGCCCGGCACCGGCAACAGCCTCAATCACTACATGCTCGGCCACCTGGTCGAATGGCACTACGCCTATGTCGCCGGCATCCGCCAGCAGCCCGGCGACGTCGGCTGGCACAAGGTCATCATCCAGCCCCACCCCGGCCCGCTGACCAGCGCAGCGGCGTCATTCGACAGTCCCGCCGGTCACATCACCAGCAAGTGGCGCCGAACCGCCGGCGTCTTCAACCTGACCGTCGAAATCCCCAAAGGCGTCGCCGCCGTCGCCATCCTCCCCGACGGCTCGCGGCACGAGCTATCACCCGGCCAGACCGACCTGCAATGCCCATACGCCGACGCACCGGCCAAACAATAGCGCACGCAGCATGCGGCGTCAGGCCTCTGCGCCTGACGCCGCATGTAGCGGCCGACGTCTCGTCGGCCGTCTTCGCCCATCGCACAGAAGAACCGTCAGGTACGGAGCCCTGACGCTACATGCGTATCCGCCCTACCCCTGTCGCGTCAACCGAACCATCACCCCTTCGCTCCACTCGCTGCCAATCACACAAGGCGTCTTCCCACCGGCGTCAGGCAACTCGCGAATCACGCTCCCATCCGCACCAACCAACTCCGCCCGCCACGGCCTGCTTGGCAGCGTGATTTCCAGCGGCGCATCACCCGTGCCGTGCATGCACGTCAACTCAATCGTATCCGTCGTCGCGCGCACCATCACCACACGCCCGCCCAGATGAATCCGATCGACCGTCAATTCCCGCCATGCCGCCGGCAGTCGCGGCTCAATGCGTAATCCCCCCGGCGTTGGCTCGAACCCGAGAAAACCGTCGAGCATCACCGTCGGCACCATCACGCTCTCGAAGAACTCGCAATCCACGCCCAATCCGCCCGGCGTACCGCAGCCCTGCAACGTACCCTCGGCGTCCTTGTAATACTCCCGCGGTCCGCCCGCCGCCTGCACCTCGCGATACCACGACACGATCTCGCTCAATCGCTTCGCCGCATCGTCCGGCCCCCGCGTCTTCAGCCG
>JAFGRR010000221.1 GCA_016935035.1 Phycisphaerae bacterium
AGCCGCCCGGGAACGCCACCAGCAACACCTGTGGACAACCCTGTGGATGAACCTGTGGACAACCGTGGGATGGTGTGGACGCCCGACCCCCGGGTGGTTGGGGCGGGGCCAGCGGGCCGACCAGCCGCCATCGGAAGCGATGATCTGCCCAGTGGCCCAGCCGGCCTCGTCACCCAGCAGCCAGGCCACCAGCCGTACAATGTCCGCCAGGGTGCTCCACCGCCGCCCGGGAGTGACCGCGGCCACCGCCACACAGGTCGCCCCGTCGGCGGAGCCGGTGTCGTCGGGCCCGGGATCGACACCGTTGACGGCGATGCCCCGGCCAATCAGATACACCGCCAGACTGCTGGTGCCCTCGTGCAGGACGGCCCTGGAGACGATGGAGGGCAACTCGGCCGGCATGCCTCCGTGATGCTGCCCCGAGGTGAACCACACCACCCGCCCACCGGGACGCGCATCGCCGTGCTGTGCGCCAGACACCTGGACCAGCAGGAGCGCGGCGCGGGTGGTGACCACGAAACCGCGGTCCAACTCGGCGACGGTCAACTCCTTCAGCCGATGCTGCCCCAACCACCCGCCAGCACGCACCGGAAATGCCAGCCCAGCCCGGGACGTGACCCCACCTCCAGCCAAGACCGACCAGGCACACCCCGCCCATCACCATGACCTGGGCATCGACCCACCAGCCGTACCCAGCGCGCACAGACCTGACATGATCATGCGTCAACCGCGAAAGCGGCGTAACAGAGGGTAACCGGAGCCTGGAGTCAAGAACATGCCCCATGCGGCATGTACGGACGGCCGATCTTGACACCACCGCACTCAAGCCCGCCCGGTCCGAGCGCTCGCGACCCGCTCGCCGTGGAAGAACTTACATGTTCTTGATGTGTGTGATATGTCGACGCAATTCGTCGTCGGAATTGCCTCAAGTCGGAGTTAGTCGGATGATGTGAGCTACCACCTGCTACCTGCCGAAACTGGTCAGGCGCGGTGTGAGAGTGCACCCTGCACGGCGGCGAGCTGTCTCGAGAACGCCGACGACTGACTATGTGAGGACATCGTTATGGTTCTGCCATTTCTGTTCGAGCTGAGGCGTCCGCCGCTCCTGTTAGGAAGGCTGATCACCTGTGGCGATCTCGCTCGCTGAATGGCTCGACGGCCAGGCTGACCGGACCAGCACGCGACAGCGCGCGCAGGTAGATACCGGCAAACTGGTCGCAACGTTCTCGGCAGGTATCGTTGCCACGCTCGCGGCAACCGCACTTCAGGTGGGTCAGCTGTCCACCTGGGACCGAGTTGCCGCCGCGCTCTTGGCGTTATCGTTTGCCATGGCGTTGCTAGTGATATTGCTGGATCGCCTCACCGAAGCGGATCAGTCGGCCGTGGTGCAGATCTCCCAGACCCAGAACTGGCCACAAGCCAAGACCTTGGCGGAGCTTCGAGTCGCTACTCTCACGGCAAGCATCACCAACGAAGGCGTGGTCCGATCGGTGCGGCTCGCGGTGGCCGTTCAGGTCACGACCTCACTGTTCGGTGGGGCAGCTGCGATCATCTCACTCCTGTGAAGGAGAGCCTGTGGCGATGAAGTCAAATCCATATCTTCGGGTCGTCGGATGGGGGCCGCTGGTGCTTCCTGGTGAGCGACGCCGGCTGCGTGACGCGGCGACCGCCGCGCGGGAAATCGTGGAAGCCTCGTCCGACGTAGAGGTTTCCAAGGTCGGTTCCGGGCAGGTATCCGCAGCAGGCTCCACCCACGCGCATGATGCGATGCCATCCTTCGGTCGCACTTATCGGTTTCGACTAAAAACTAACAATGTCGCCAACTGTGAGATCGGGTTCATCACGGGTGATATTCTTGCCGTGAGCACTGTTGATGTCTGGGTAAATCCGGAGAATACTGACATGGAGATGGACCGGCACATTGGTGGTTCGATTTCATCGATTATCCGATACTATGGAGCTAAGCATGGGGCCGCCGGGCGCGGAACGGCTCGGGTTGTATCCGACAACATTGCCAACGAGCTCAATGCCAAGGTCGGCGATGCTCGGCCGGTTGCTCCCGGAACCGTTTTCGTGACCGGATCGGGAAACCTGCGAATAACCAATAATGTACACTACATCATCCACGTCGCATCGGTACAGGGCGAGCCCGGAGTAGGCTTTCGCAGTGTGCAAATCCCAAGCCTCGGGCAGTGCGTCAGGAATAGCCTGGCTGAAGCGGATCTACTGGCACGCAGTCACCCAAATGTGCGCTCAATCCTGTTTCCGCTATTGGGTACCGGAATGGGAAAGGCTGCGATCGGGCCAGCGGTTAGCGTGCTAGTGGAATCGGCAATAAGCTATCTCGAGGCTTCACCCGACACGGCGCTTGGGGCGATCTACTTCCTCGCCTACGACTCGAAGGAGTATCTCGCACTCAGGTCTGCGTTAGGTAATGACCCACGGCTTACACCCGTCGAAGAGCGCGGCGAAATCGAGGCCCGCTAGATCTGGCTCGGAATTGGCTACAGCCATTTGGTGATGGTAGTAACATCAATTGTCCAGATATGCTGGACCTTGCCTGGTTGGGCAGCGCGGCGTGCCGAGCTGCAACAACCCGGAATGGTTCTAGGGACCGCCACGAGCTGAGGGGCCATCACCGTGCTGCCCGACCGC
>JAFGRR010000222.1 GCA_016935035.1 Phycisphaerae bacterium
CAGCGGTTGCACACCAGGCGCACGCGGTCGAGGCTGTAACCGCCGGCCGCCAGCGATTGCAGAATCCGATCCGTGTTCCGCACCGCCGGCACAAGCAACTGCAACACGAGCAGGTGAATATCCGTCATGTCGAATACGGCCCGCGCGGTGGAGTCGAAGCGCACTGGGCCATCGACGACAATGTAGTCATAGTGCTCCTGGAGCACGGCCAGCGTGCCAGCTACCTGGGCGGCGTTTATGGTTTCGGCTTGAGCCGGGTCTGATGGATGCGCGAGCACGTGGACGCCGGTCGGATGTTTCACCATCGCCCGATCGATCATCTGCGCGTCGAGTTGCTCGGGCGTATCACACAGCTCGGCGATCGTGTACGAGGGCTTGGCATCGAGGAACAGGGCGACCTGCCCGAATCGGAAATCGAGATCGACGACTGCGACCTTGCGGTGGGGCGTCCCGTTCCCGTTCCCATTGCCGTTCGATGGACCGAGTTGAGCCAGTTCAACCGCCAGGTTCGTTGCCAGCGTCGTGGCCCCCACTCCACCACAGCTTGCCACGATTGGGATCAGCCGGCCAAGCCGCCGGCTGCCGTGGGAGGTGTCCTTCGCCACCCGCCGAATGATTTCGCTGAGTTGTTCGGGCGGGAACGGCTTCCACAATAGCTCGCGCATGCCGGCCCGCATCGCCCGCACGACCAGTTCGGCGTCGCGCTCCTCGGTCATGGCGACGGCGGCCGGGCAGTCCGACCGAGCCTCCAGCACCGGCGCGATGACGTCCATCATCGCCTGGGGATTGGGATCGAGGTGCACCAGCAGCAGTTCGGCGGGGAACTGGTCCAGCACCTGCGCGAGGAACGCGGGCTCCTCGACCTCGGCCACGATCTTGATGCCATCAATGCTCAGCAAGTGGGCGCGCAGTTCGGGTGCGGTTTCCTCGTCCGTGTTCACAACGATCACCCGGACCGTAGCGCCCACAGCTAGTCATGTCCTCCATCGGGCAATGGATGCATCACCACGGGCTACCCGACGCACTCCGCCGGCCAGCCCGCGATGGATGCCGGGTGGCATCCACCACGTCCGACATCATCCACTCAACTTCACGCTCGCCTCACTCAACGCCGATCGCGCAAGTGCGGCATTACTCAATCAGAACAACCGGGCGGCGTCCGCCCAGGCTGCGGAAGATCTCTTCCAGTTCCTCGGTGTATTCCTCGGGGTTGCCGCTGGCATAGAACTCAACCCCGTTACCGATCTCGGCTATTTCCTGCATCAGACCGCGGTCCACGCCGGAACCCACGCTTACCGTGTAGATCATCATGCTCTCATCGGCGGCGTACTCGGCTTGCGCCAGGGCATAGGCCTCGGGCCCAAGACTGTCGCCACCGACATTCGCACAGCCGTCGGACATCAGCACGATGACTTTCTTCGCCGTCGCACGCGTCGCCGGTGAGTACTTCAACTCCTGTATCGCCTGGGAGAGACCACCGCCGATGTTCGTACTGCTGTTGCCATAGTGGCTGGTCTGCATCTGATAGAGCCGACTCGGAGTCGCCTGGAGGTTATCAGTCAGATACACCTCGGGCGGCGGCGACGACGAGGCGTACACGACTAGCGCCATCTGGTCTGGACACTGCAGCGACTCGATGTGGTTCGCCATCACCTGCACGGCATCCTTGACGGCTCGCAGGGGCTGCTCCGGAGTCTGCCAGAGTATCGGCGTCGCTGCATTGCTCGGACGGTACTGCATCAGGTAGTCAACCAGCGTCTTCGGCCCATAGTAATACTTGAAACCACTGAACATCGACGACGATGCACGACCGTTCATCATGTTGTCAATGTAGCTGCTCCACGCCAGCGAGCCGAGTTCCTCTCCCACGTCCACAACGCCGGTCAGTTCGGTGCTGCCAATGTAGGTGTTGCCGTTGCCACCAGCCTCGACCGGGAACTTGCCGCCGCTGATGCCGCTGGTCCAGTCCGCCAGTCCCAGCAGAACCTGAACACGGTTCTTGTAGGACGTCGAGTCACCATCGCTCGGACCGTTCAGCAAAGCAGAACGCTCGGTCGAGTTGTAGCCGCGTGACACGAGGCTGGCGACGATCTCGGCATTGGTGGTCGCGCTGTAACGCGGGATGTAGAACAGGCCGGGATCGGTCGCCGCGTTATAGGAGCTGTCGAGATCGCTGCCCCACTCGTCCATCAGGCCATAGGCCGGGCCGGTGTCGGCATTGTACTGCACCGAGTATGGACAGCCGGGCTCATACGGGATCTCCGGCTCCGGACCGTCTATCGCACACCATACATCGTGCAGATTCGAGCAGCTTCCGTCGTAGTAGTTGCTCAGGTAGTAACGCAACTCGCTGTCGTAGCACATCGAATTCGAGATATCGATGACCACGACCAGGTCGCGCGGCACCAGCGTCGCCGTCGCTTGGGCCGCCAGGTTGGCGCTGCCGACACCAAGGAAATTCGCGAACGTCAGGCTGAGCGAGGTCTCACCTGCACGCCGCGCCGTTATGCGCACGGCGTCGTAGGTCGGGCCATCGCTGGAGGCGTACTGAAACTGCCCCGTGGCGGGGTTGAACGTCGCCTTGCCGAACTCGATGTCGCCATCGCCTTCGATCCCGCCGGGCGTGCCATTGGCCATGTTGCGGTTGGCGCAGTCAATGGCGGCCGCGCGAGCCAACTCGATCGTATTGCCTCCTTCGCTGCCCGCCAGTTGAGCCGCCGCGGCCAGGGCGGCCGCATCGGCAATGGACTGCAGCTCCGCCTGAACCATGTACATTGATCCCAGATCCACGACCATGGCGCCCATGCCCATGATCACCGTTGACATCACCGCGACCTGTGCGATCGCGACCGCGCGGCGTCTGGTTCGCCACGGCGTTATTCGCTTCTTTTGCATCTCACACCCTCCAGTGCTGCTTGGCATCATTCCCGTTCGCCATTCGTACGTAAGTCCGCGACGCCCAGTTATGCGCCATCGTGTGCCCGCATCGATGCCGATCCGTCCGTTGGCCATCCACAGCCGGCGCGGCCCATGCGCCGCCATCGGCCGCGTGCGGCGTGACGCAGTCGGCGAATTCAGTCCACTTGCGGTCACCAAGGAAACACCTCGCCTCTTCTTACAATCCCTCCTCACTACCCGCCGGACCGACCGGCCCACGCAGCCGCATGACGGCCGCCGCGTCATAGGTCTCATTCGTGCGCGCCGGCAACACGCGATTCACGTGCGGCTCGAGACGCGCCTCACCCGGCTCCCCAGTGCCTTCCAACTGGCCCATCAGGTAAAACTCGAAATCATTCGGCGGCACCATCGTCGCGCCAGGAACATGCGTTACCTGCTGCGGCGAAATCCCGCTGACGAGTTCAGGCGTCACCAGGATGACCAACTCGGTTTCCTCGCGCTGGTACTGCAGTGAGCTGAACAATTGCCCCAACACCGGCAGGTCGCCAAGACCCGGGATCTTCTGGCTGGTGGCGCGCAGGCTCTCGCTGAGCAGCCCGCCAATTGCGATCGTCTGACCGCTGCCGACCTCGACAACCGTCTCGACGCGCCGCTCGGTCAGGCCGGGCACGTAATACCCTTCAACCTGAACAGCGGCGCTGTAGTCGGGCTCGCTGATGGTCGGCGCGACATTCAGACGGATCTGACCCTCGGCCAGTACCGTCGGCGTGAAC
>JAFGRR010000223.1 GCA_016935035.1 Phycisphaerae bacterium
ATCAATGCTCCCGCCAGCCCGAGCGTTGCCCAATGGATGCCATTGCGTTTACGTGACATGACCGACCTCCCCGCGGGCGAGCTACGTCGAGTCTCGCAAAGACGCCCCGCGCAACTCGACATCCCCGCGTGATTCGCCCCCGCGATTTCCTCTTGGCCACCACACCTACACCTGTAGTGTACAACAGGACACGGCGGTCGCAATGCAAACACGTTGATGGCGGGTTTGCGACAAAGCAGGGTGGGAATGTGGCAACGCTGCTATGCCTACCACGGTTGTTGCGAAATCTCAACGTGGCATTTCGGCAGACTGTCCATGAAGCGGCGGCCGTAGGGTTTGCGGGTTACGCGAGGGTCGAGGATTACGACTATGCCGTGATCGCTGTGGCTGCGGATCAGGCGGCCGAAGCCTTGGCGGAACTTGAGGATGGCCTCGGGGAGCTGGAAGTCGTTGAAGGGGTTTTCGCCGCGGCTGCGCATCAACTCCATGCGGGCCTCGATGGTGGGGCGATCCGGGACCGCGAACGGGAGCTTGACGATCGTGACGTTGCTGAGCGCCTCGCCGATGACGTCGACGCCGTACCAGAAACTGTCGGTGCCGAAGATGACACAGCGGTCGGTTTCGCGGAAGACATCGAGCATCTTGGAGCGCGGCAGCTTTTCGCCCTGGGCCAGGATGGTGTAGCCTTCTGGTTCGAGCTCGACGCGGACGATGGCAGCGGTTTCGTTCAGGTGCTTGTAGCTGGTGAAAAGCACGAACGCGCGGCCCTCGGTTTCGCGCAGGTGGGCGATTGTGGCGGCGGCGGCGGCCGGCAGGAAGGCGGAATACGCCGACGGATCGGGCATGCCGGCTTCGACGTGGATTGTGACCTGGCGCTCGTAGTCGAAGGGCGAGCCGAGTTGCAGCGTTTCGGCGGACGGGTTGCCGAGGCGGCCGAGCATGTAGGCGAACGGGTCGTTGCCGGCGATCGCCAGCGTGGCACTGGTCAGCACAACGCTTTCGACGCGATCGAACAACAACGTGCGCAGCGCCTCACCGGCGTTGAGCGGGGCGCCGTTGAGCGACACCCGCCGCGTGCGCGCCTGCTCGACGTCGATCCAATACACGTGTTCGTCGAAAGACTGCTCGAGCAGGTCGCCAACACGTTGGGCGGCTTCGCTGGCACGGTCGAGGACGGCCTGTAGCTCGTATTGGTCTTCCTCACGCGGCAGCTTCTTCTTCAGGTCGCCGAGCTTCTTGCACATCTCCGTCAGCGCCGGCGACAGCACGTTCTGCACCGGCTCGGCGACAATCAGCCGGCCGTTGGAGCGGCCGCGGTGGGCCTGCCAGGCGCTGAGCGAGTTGAAGAACTCGGTGCAGGCGCCGGCGGCGCGCACGACCGCCTGACGGTGCCCATCGTCGCCAATGCCCGTCAGAAAACCCTTGCCGGTGCGGTCGTTGAAGAGGCCGCTGAGCACGTAGTGGACTTGGCTGTTGGCGACGCTGGCACCGAGATGGTCGGTCGCGACCTGGTCCAGGGCGTGGGCCTCGTCCACGATCACTACGGCGTAGTCGGGCAGCACGCTGGCGTTGTCCCGCCGCAGGACCAGGTCGGAGACCAGCAGGGCGTGGTTGACGACGAGGAGTTGGGCGTCGGCGGCGCGGCGGCGGGCGCGCTGGTAGAAGCACTGTTCATATAGCGGGCAGCGACGGCCGAGGCAGTTGTTATGCTCGCTGCGGACCTTCTCCCAAATGTCGAGTGGCGGTGCTTCGGTCAGGTCGCTGAGGGAGCCGTCTTCGGTTTCGTATGCCCAGTCTTCGATCTCGTGCAGGACGGCCAACTGGTGGCGGCTGTTGAACAGTGTCTTCTGGCGATGGCTGGCGCCGCGCAGGCGGCGCAGGCTGACGTAGTTGTTGCGGCCCTTGACCAGTTCGGCCTTGAAGTCAACGCCGAGCGCCTCGCGCAGGACGGGAATGTCGCGGTGGATGAGCTGTTCCTGGAGGGCGATGGTGTGGGTGCTGATGACGACGCGCTGCTTGGCACGCAGGATGTGGTCGATGGCGGGCAGCAGGTAGGCGTACGTTTTGCCGACGCCCGTGCCGGCCTCGACGGCGAGGTGTCGCGGGGCGGCGATGGCGGCGGCGACAGCCTCGGCCATCTCGCGCTGCTGCGGACGCGGCTCGAACGCGTTCAGGTGTTGGGCAAGAGGCCCCTCGTCACTCAGCCATTCGGCCACGCGCAATGTCGGTCTCCAGGTCAGGCAATCGCCGCACAGTAGCATCGGCCCCCCGCAGCCGACGTAGAGTGTCAAAAACGTGTTGGTCTCCAACGGCCGCCACGGGGGGCGGCCGCTACGGGATTGTGCAGTGTAGCCGACCCGCGCGCGATGCGCAATGCGGCAACGGCGCTGAACGCATGGCAGATGTAGCGGCTGACGTGAGTCGCCGGTGAACCGAACGTCGGCCGCTACGGGTAAGCGGTTAGTTGGCTGATGAAGTCGAAGGCGAAGATGAAGACCATTACGGCGCTGACGAGGAGGACGATAGTGCCGAAGGAGACGATGAAGGTCTGGCCGCTGATCCAACTGTCGCGCATGGTGGCGATGATGTGGGGGCGGGCCAGGACGAGCATACTGATGATCATGGCGGCGGAGGTGATGGGGACGAGGATTGAGTGCAGATAGCTGTAGATCCAGATGGCGGCGCTGACCTGACGTTTGTAGCCCAACGGCTCGCGGATGAAGTGACCGCGCACGTAGTAGGTGGTAAAGGTGGTGCCGTCGAGTTGGGTGTGAAACTCGCAATGCCCGTTGTGCGCGTCGCCGCCGAGCGCCGCGTAGGTCAGCGTGAATACCACGAAGTTGAGCAGGCCGATGGCGATGATGGCAATGCAAAGCTGGTTCCGCCGCTTGGTCGGCAGGCGATCAACCGGGCAAAGCGGTGCCGGCGCCGCCTCGGCGAGCGTGTCGTCAATCGGTTCTTTGGCGCGATCATGCACTGCTGGCAGCCCGTCAGCGAATCCCAGGCCGCGCCGTGCGGCCGGACGGTGGGATTATATGGGAGGTGGCAATGGGACGAAACTCGGGAGCGAAGGGGCTGTTACGTGGCGGGGCATGGACATGCCCGGAGCGCTTGGGCATAGCGCCCGGCGTTTGACTAACCAACGTGAGGAGGCTCGGTGGCGTTGGTGTGGGCCGTGCATAGGTCGGCCAAGGTCGTTTTGGTGAGGTCGGCACGGATTTTCTGTTGGGTGTTGGCAATCAGGGCGTGGATGCCGTTGGTGGATTCGTCGGGGCGGCCGCGGGGGTCGGCGAGGTCTACCACGTCGGCCAGCGAGATGCGGTTCAGTGGGCGGGACATGCCGTAGCGGGGCTCGGTTTCGTTGGTAACGAATACCAGGTCAGACTCGGTAAGCGTGTCCAGCACACGCTGCACAGTCTCGCCGGGCAAGTTAGCCAGGTCTACCGCCTGCTCGAACGTGACCAGGCCGCGGCCGTCGGCGTATGGCCGCGCGATCGCCACCGCGACCGCCAGCCAATCCGACGGGCCTAGGACGGTTCGCTCGGCGTGCTCGGCGGTGCGCAGGCGCGAGAGGCTGGTCGCCGTGTGGGCCAGCTCGGCACCGAACAGCAGAATACCCCACGAGACGTTCAGCCAGAGCAGGAACAACGGCAGCAAGCCGAGTACGCCGTAAAGATTACCTTGAAACACGAACCGTTCGACATAGATGGCGAAGGCCCAGCGGGCGACCATCCACGCGGGGACGGCGACGAGCGCGCCGCCGAACGCCGCCGCCGGCCGAACGTGCGTGTTGGGGATCAGGCGATAGCCGGCAGCTACGACAAGGACGCCGACGAGAATGGGCGTGAACCACGCGAGCGTCAGTGCCAGCCAGGAGATTCCGGGTAAGGTGGCCGCCGATGCGATCGCGTTGCGGCTAATGTAGATCGTCGCGACGATCAGCACGGGGCCGAGGGTGATCGCGGTCCAGAAGAGAATCACACGGCGTGACAAGGCGCGGCTGGTCGGGGCCTCGAAAATGCGGTTGAGCGACGATTCGACCGTGGTCAGCAGTGTCATCGCCGTCCAGATCAGTAGCAGCGCGCCGACCGGCCCGATGCGCTGAAAGGTCAGCTTGCCCTCGACTTCCTCGACTACGGACTCAATCTGGTCGGCAACGTTGATGAAATCGCCGTCACCCAACTCGGCGACCGGTTGGTCGGCGGATGGTTCGAGGCCATTCGGCTGAGCATTATCCGTTTCAGTCTCGGGGGCGACGGTGGCCGCCGGTTCGAGATCGGTGGACACGGTCGCGCCGCCGTCCGTTTTGTGCACGGCCTTGATCTGCGCGAGGCCGGAGGATTCGAGAAAATCGCGCAGGGCGCGTTTGCCGTCCTCGACAACGCCGAAGGATCGCAGAACCAGGAATGCCAACACGAGCGTGGGGATGAGGGCGAAGATGGTTCGAAAGGAGAGAGCGGCGCTCATGGCGGCGACGTTGTGGGCGCGCAGCCGTCGGCCGCAAAAGCGCCACAACTCGATCTGTGTACGCAGGAAACGCGCACCACGACCGAGTTGCTCGCCCGGTCGGGTCAGGAAGTCCTCGATCCACGCGCGGAGATCAGCCACCCTCATGATGGTACCTCGCAATGCGAGACGCCAGGGCGTTCTCCGTCTTCGTGTGTCGTCGAGAGGCTCTCTCTGGTGACACCATGACCGTCAGGCTCGCAGGCCTGACGCCGCAAGATCAGCGAGATCGCTCGGGTCTACTTGTCCTTCTTCTTTTTCTTCTGCTGCTCGTTGGCGTTCTGGAGCAGGTTTTTTAGCGCGTCGCCGGCCTTGTCGCCCTGCTTCTCGTCTTTCTTGGCCTCGCCCTTGTCACCGCCGAGCAGATTGCCGAGGCCCTGCTCCAGCGCCTTGCCGGCGGTGGCCTTGACGGCCTGTTCGACCAGGGCCTTGGTATCGACGCGCGAGAAATCGAGTTGCGGCTTCTGGCGCGTGCCGACGAGCGGTATGTCAATGCGCGTTGCCGCCAGCACAGATGCATATTCGTCGAGCGGCCCAGTGACACCGAGCCGCTTCAGCAGCGCCGGCCGCACTGGAATCGACACGACCAGGTCGAGTGTATCATCAAGCCCGACCGAACCGTAGAAGCGCAGCTCGAAATCG
>JAFGRR010000224.1 GCA_016935035.1 Phycisphaerae bacterium
ACGAAGAGACCGGCGAGATCGTCCACATCATCACGCTCGAACAGGCCAACGCCCAGGAACTGGCCGACACGCTCAGTCAGATTGTCTCCGGTTCCAGCGGCAGCGGCGGGTTCAACCCGTGGCGGCGTGGCGGACGCGGTGGCTACGGCGGTTCGACTGGCAGCGGCACGCAGGTGACCATCATCGCCGACGCCGGCAGCAATTCGCTGGTGCTGAAGGGGTTGCCGCGCGACGTTGCCGACGTCGAGAGCCTCATCGACGAGCTCGAATCCAAGGGCAGCAGCATCCCCGAGCTTCAGATCTTCCGGCTCGAATACGCCACCGCGTACGACGTTGAGGAGATCCTGCAGAACAACTTCCCGACCACACGCGGCTCGACCGACACGGTGACCGTCAGCTCGGACGAGTTCGGTAACCGCCTGATCGTCACCGCCAGCCGGCGAAAGATGCGCCAGGTGGAGGCGTTCATCCAGCAGCTCGACACGGCCCCGCCCGAGGACGAGTCCTTCGCGGCCCTGCCGCGCGGGCAACAGCTTTACTTCGTGGACATCTATCGCGGCGACGCCTGGGACATCGCATGGGACGTCAGCATGATGCTGCCGGACAACGGGCCGACCGTCGAGGCGGACGTTTTCGGCGAGTACATCAAGGTAATCTGCCGGCCGTCTGAGAAGGATCAGATTGTCGAGTTGATCCGCCAGTTCGAGGCCCGCGCCAAGGAAGAGAAGACCGTTGTCATCCGCAAGCTCAAGGGCAACGCGGGCCAGATGATGTCGGCGATCCAGGCGCAGTATCCCGAGAACACGATCGAGGAAGGCGAAGTGCCTGACTTCCCGATCGACAACATGATTATTGACGTCTGGCCGGAAGGGCAGGAGCCGCCGGTGTATCGCCGCAAGCAGCAGACGCGTGATGAGGGCCGCCAGACGCGGCGTAACGACGTGTTGCCGATCATGCTGGACGATGAGGCGCTCGGCGCCATGCGCATGGAGTTGGAGGCGCTGATCAACGAGGCTGAAGAGCCGGCTGACGTATCGGTCGAGCAAGCTCCGCGCCTGGCCAGTGCCCAGGATCGCGCCTTCGGACCGCGTGACGAGCAGCCCAAGCCGCCCGAGGCGGACAGGGAGACCGACGAACACCGCGTCCCGGCGCCGCAGCAGCGTGAACGAGCCAAGATCACGATTATGCCCGACGGACGTGCGGTCATATCCGGTCCATCGTCGGACGTCGACAAGCTCACCGACGCGCTCGACCTGCTCGAAGAGGACCTGGGCGTCGGCGAGGTCATTCGCATCTTCCGCTTCAAGTACGGCGACGTGAACTCGGCGGCCGAGGTGCTCGACCGCATGTTCAACGAGCGTCAGGTGCAGGTGACCCAGCGCCAGCAGCAACAGCCGCAACAGCAGCAGCGCGGCCAGCGTGGCGAAGAGGGCAACCAGAACCAGCAGAACCTGATGGAGCAGATGCGGCAGATGATCGGCCAGCAGCAGCAGGGGCGTGGCCGCACGACCAGCGGCGCGCGTGTGCGCATCGCCACGGATCCCAGCCGCAACTACATTATCGTCAAGTGCGACGAGTCGGACCTCGAGGAAATCCAGCAACTGCTGCGGATGCTCGACGACATCCCGGATGTCGACATCAAGGTGCGCATCTTCCAGTTGCGCAACCTCGACGCCACCGAGACCGCCAGCAATATCAAGGAAGTGCTCGGAATCGATTCGACGCGTTCGTCTAGCGCCGCGCGGCAAGCGCGCGGCCAGCAGCAGCAACAGCTCATGCAGATGCTCGAACAGCAGATGGTGTCCGTCGCCGGCGGCAAGGGCATGGGTGCCAAGATCGAGTCGGTCGACATCGTGCCGAACGTCGCGACCAACGCGCTGCTCGTGTCGGCTCCGCAGGAAGTCATGGACGTCGTCGAGGATGTACTGACCGACCTCGAAGCACTAGAGACGCGCAACGTCGTCGTCATCCGGCATTACGAGCTCAAACAGGCCAAGGTGGACGACGTGCTGCCGCTGCTCCAGGAGATCTTCGCGGACGCCACCGGCCGCCAGGGACGTGGGCGTACCGCGCTGCCCTCGGCGCTGGGCGAGGTGATGGTCTCGGGCGATCCGCGCAGCAACACGATCATCTTCACGGCCGAGTCCAAGGATGTCGAGATCGTCGAGCGCCAGATCGCCGCTCTTGATATCGAGGGCATGATCAACGAGGCCGAGACATATGTATGTAAGTATGGCGACGCACAGGCGATCGCCGACGTTGTTTCCGCCGTGTACGGTGACCAAGCAAGCACTAGCCGCGGCCGCGGCCGCGGTGGCGCGCAGCAGGCAACGACCGGCAGCGAGATTCGCATCGTTGCCGAGCCGAACACCAACGCCATCGTCGTGTGGGGCCCGCTGGACAAGCGCGAGATCATCTTCCAGAAGATCCGCGATTTCGACGAGCAGTCACGCAATTCCTTCCAGGATATCGACGTCGTTCACGCCGACCCCGAAGATCTGGCCATCATTCTCGGCCAGATGTTCAACGGCACGGCGGCAACCACCAGTGGCGGAAATCAACGCGCTGGGCAGCGCAATCGCCAGGCGGCCACGACTGGCAGCGGCAATGTCGTCATTGTCGGCGACAAGAACGCCAAGAAGTTGCTCGTCCGCGCGCCGGAGCTGGTCTTCGAGCAGATCGCGGACATGGTCGCGCTGCTCGATATTCCCGACCAGCAGCTTCAGATTCGCCGCTACGTGCTCAAGCACGCTGACGCACAGGTCGTCAAGCAGTCGCTCGACGGCGCCCTGACCGAGTTCATGCAGATCGCCAAGGCCACGGGCGGCGACGCGCCGGAGTTCGACGCGTTCACCGTCGTGCCTGACTCGCGTACCAATGCGCTGATGGTGGTCGGCTCGGAAGAGACCTTCACGTTCGTCGAGAGCGTGCTCAACAACATCGACATCGAGACGCCCGACGCGTTGCGCGCCTCATTCCGCGTCTTCGAACTCGAACTGGCCGACGCCACCGTTGTCGCCGAGGCGATCAACAACATGTCGTCCACCGGCGGTACGCAGACCCAGCAGCGCGGCGGGCGCCAGCGCGGCGCCGAGAGTGCCGCCATCGGCACCGGCGAGCTGCGCGTCACGGCCATTCCAGAGACCGTGACCAACTCAGTCATGGTCTTCGGCGTGTCCGAGGACATTGACGAGGTCGCCGCGACCGTTATTCAGCCGTACGAAAGCATGATCCGCACACGGCTCGAACCCGAGTCGATTCCCGTTAACCACGCCAAGCCGTCACAGGTGGCCAGTTTCATCCGCCAGTTCCTGGGTACGGTCGGCGGCACGGACTCGCGTTCCGGCAGCCGCGGTCGCGACGCAACCGGCACCGACGGTCCGCACATCGTCCCGAACGACAACGCGGGTCTGCTCGTCGTCAGCGGTACGCCGGCGCAGAAGGATCGTATCCGGATGCTGGTCGAGAAATTCGACGACCCGCTAATCGCCGGCATGCAACTCAAGGTCATCCAGATTCCGTGGGGCCAGGATGTCACCGCGCTGGCCGCGCAGGTTGAGCAGGTTGTCAACGGCGGGGAGGAAGTACTCGCGGGCCAGCAACAGCGTGAGGCCAGTCGCATCGTTGTCGGCTACGACCTCGATGCCAATGCTCTGATCATCAACGGTGATCCGGGGCTCTTCGGTCAGGCCGACGCGCTCGTGCAGCAGATTGTCGACCTCGCGGCCAAGACGCAGTACGAGACAGTCTTCATCGACCTTAGCAACCTGACCGCCAAGGACGCGATTCAACTGATCGATGACTTGCAGTCGCAGCAGCCCGGCGGCAGCCGTTCGGGCACGCAAAGGCGCTCAACGCCGACGCAGCGCAGCGGCGGCAGTAACCGGCGTGGACGATCCGATGCCACACCGTCGGGATTCGAATTGGACGTTCCCGGCCTGGCGCCGGCGATTCCGGCGCGGCCGATGCTGACCACGTGCCTGGTGCTGCCCGTGCTCAGTTCGCAGTTTGTGGATGAGATGACTGATGCCTTGTCGCGCGAGGTGCGCGGCGAGAGTGCCAGCAAGCCGCCGATGAATTTGCGCGCGACGACGACAAACACGCGCGTGCCACATACCAGGGCGGTGGCGGCGTTCAGTCGCCGAACCGACTGGGAGGACGTGCCACGCAGCAGCACGCGCATTGTTCCGCCGAAGCGGTCCGCCGATGACGGGCCACGCGAGCGTGCCGTCACGCCGTCAGTGCGTGCCGGTCGGTCGGTGGTGCCAGAGTTGCGTCCGGCCGCCACGCCAATATCGACCTCGCAGCCACGTGAAACGCGATCCTCGCTCGTGTCGGCGTCGGCGCCGCGTCAGCAAAGCTGGCTGGCGGTCCGGCGTGACGTGCTGGCCAGCATCGCGGACGATGAACCCAAACCGCAGGAGCCGCGGCGTCGCCAGCCGGCAGCACCGCGCACTCGAAGCGAGCGTCAGCCGGCGCAACCGCGCGTGACGCCGAGGGCTGAGCAGCCCGCCGAGCCGAAGGAGACCGAGCCGGAACCGGTTGTGGCCGAAACCCAACCCGCGACACCGTTGCCGCCAATCACCGGGCAACTGCGCGGCGACGTTACGGCGGTCGAGCTCGACAGCAACAAGATCGCGATCAGCGGCGACGCCGCCGACTTGGCATTCCTGAAGCAGCTACTGCTGCGTGTGGATGCCGCGACGCCGGCGTCCGAGATTCGCGTCTTCAAGCTCGAACGCGCCAAGGCCACCGGCCTGGTGAAGATCATCGAGGAGGCTGTCAAGAGCCTGATCGAGGCACGCGGCACCGACGAGAGCTTCAGCGTCACCGCCGAGGCCCGCAGCAATTCGCTGATCGTCGCGGCCAGCATGGACCTGCTCGACGAAGTCGGCATGATCATCGAGCGTCTGGACGCGCGCGGCGAAGGCGAGGACATCAAGACCGAGCGAATTCCGCTCAACTACGTCCGCGCCTCGGAGCTCAAAGCCCAGTTGACGCCGGTGATCGAGCGGTTGAACGACATCCGCGAGGTGCCGAAGGAGTCACAGGCCTCTCTCCAAGCCGACGATCGCTCGAACAGCATCCTGATCATCGGCACGTTGAAGGACATTGAGGAAATCGGCGAACTGGTCGTCGCCTATGACGTGGACCTGGCCGAAGAGGGCGAGCGCCTGGGCGTCTACAGCGAGATGCTGATCGTAACGCTCCAAAACGGCCAGGCCGAGGATGTCGCGAAGGTCTTGACCGACATGATCGAGGCTGAACAGGAAGCCGCGCGCGAGGCGGCCGGTGCCAAGACTCCCGGCATCCCCGCTGTTCGCCGCTTGCAACTGACGGCTCCGGATGGCACCAAGCTGCCGGCGCTGGATTTGGAAAAGCCGATCCGGCTGATTCCAGAGAACGGCACGAACTCGATCATCGTCTTCTCGACGCCGGAGAATAACCAGGCGCTGACCGCGATCGTTGACGTTTTCGACACGCTGCCGATCGGCGCCGACACTGACGTGCGCGCGTTCGCGCTGAAGTACGCGACGGCTGAGCAGGTGGCCGAGGTTCTGGGCCAGGTCTTCGAGGACGGTCGCAACGCACTGAGTCGCCCGTCGGAGAGCAAGATCGACGAGGGCAGGTTGCCGCCCGAGCCGCCGGGGTTGGCGGGTAAGGGACTGCCGTACCAGGTGGCCCTGAGCTACGACGCGCGCAGTAATACCGTGATAGTGATCGGGCGCTCCGACGCAGTCCTGCTGGCCAGCGGGCTGATCCAGGAGATGGATCGCCCGAGCGCCGAGCTTGGCTTTGCCATCCACGTCATAGAGATGAAGAACGTGCAGGCCTCGGAGCTTCAGGAGCGGCTGACCGAGCTACTGGAGGAGCGGGCCAAGGCGCTGGGCGACAAGGGCACCGAGCGTGACATCGCCGTCGTCAAGTCAGACGACCGTTCCAACTCGCTGATCGTGATCGCCAACGACGACGTCTACCAGATGGTGGACGACCTGGTCGTGAAGCTGGACATGGCGGAGAGCTATCGCATCGTCGGTACGCAGTTCCGCCCGCTTCAGTACGCCGACGCGATCAAGCTTCAGCGTCTGCTCGAAGAGGTCTTCCAGGCCAAGGAGGACGCCAGCTCCAAGACCAAGACGGAGACCACGGACACGCTGACCGTCATCGCCGACGCGCGCAGCAACTCACTGGTGCTGACCGGCACGCGTGATTACCTGACCGAGGCCGAGAGCCTGATCACTGATCTCGACAAGGGCTTCGACCCGACCGTCGTCTTCAAGGTCGTCAAGGTCAAGCTGAACAGCGCCGCCAACGTGGCGAAGCTGCTGAAGGACATGGTTGACGAGACGCTGTCCGATCAGGACGCGAATCTGACCGGCGCGCCGATTCACATCGCCGCCGATCCGATCTCGGACAGCATTCTGCTGGCGGCGTCACAGGAAGACATGGGCATGATCGAGCGCTGGATCGAGATTCTCGACCGGCCGTCCGAGATCGGTCGCATGCACGTGATCATCCCGCTGCGCCGCGGACGTGCCGAGGACATCGCGCAAGCGGCCGAGAAGCTATTCGAAGGCACGACCGCAAACGACGTTGACCTGACGATTACCAGCGATCCGATGACCAATTCTGTGGTCGCGTTCGGTCCGCCGGCGTTGCTACAGGATATCGAGGACCTGGTTCGCCAGCTTGACATGACCGAGCCCGGTGCCGCCGTGGTTCGCATGTTTAAGCTCGAAGAGGCCAGCGCCGAAGATGCCGGCGATCTTCTCCGGGACATTCTCGAGGGTGGCGGCGGCACCATCGGCGGCAGCAGCGGTGGCGGCAGTCGCTCCAGCAGCGACGAGCTCAAGCAGCGCATGCTGGTCTTCCAGGCCAGCCATCCGGAGCTTGGTGAACGCACGCTGCAGGGCATCCGCGACGACATTATCGTCACCGCGGACACGCGTACTAATTCGCTCATCATCACGGCTCCGATCGAGAGCATGCCGCTGATGGAGTCGCTCGTTAAGGCCATCGACCTGCCGCCGGACGAAAACCAGGTGCAGGTCGTGCGCCTGTATAATTCCGACGCCGATCAGATGGTCGAGATGCTCAACGATGTTTTTGAGGAGCAGACCACCGGTCGGTCATCCGGCGCCGATTCGGAGCGTGAGATCACGCTTACGGGCCTGGGGGCCGGCGGTCGCCAGGAGATCAAGTTCTCCAGCGACATGCGCACCAATTCCGTGATCGCCGTAGGCACGAAGGGTTATCTGAAGCTCGCCGAAGAGCTGATTGTCCAGCTCGACAGCGTGCAGATCGACGAGCGGCGCTCGCTCGTCTACGCCCCGCGCAACGCGACGGTCGAGAGCCTCGTGTCGTCGCTGTCCGAATGGAGCGACAACGAAGTTGCTCAATTGGAAGAGTACGGCGACGAGATCTCCACACAGCGCAAGCTCGAACGCGAGATCAACGCCATCGGCAATGAGGACATGAACCGCGTGATCCTGAGCTTCGATCCGCGGCGCGAGGCCGAGGTGCTCGACATCGTCAGCCAGCTCGACCAGGCTCCACCGCAGGTCAGCATCGAGGTGCTGATCGTCGAGGTGACGTCGGAGAACACGCTGGAACTGGGCGTCGAGTTTGCGGCTCAGGATCTTCAGTGGACCAACGCCGGCCCGGACGACACGACGACGTTCGATTATGTGTATGGCACCGATATCGGTGCGTCTGGCACCGGTCTCGGAGGCTTCTCGTTCACGATCAACGGCCGCGACTTCAACTTCCTGCTGCGTACGTTGCAGTCGGAGAGCGCGCTGAACGTGCTCAGCCGCCCGCACATCGTGGCGATGGACAATCAGGAAGCGTCCATCGAGATCACCAACGATACGCCGTACGTCTCGAGCACCAGCACCAGCGATTCGGGCCAGATCACGACGGCCGTTAACCGCCAGGACGTCGGCATCATTCTGGGCGTGAAGCCCCAGATCAACCCGGACGGTTTCGTGCGGTTGGAGATCAAGCAGGAAGTGTCGGATCTGACGGATTCGACGATCCAGGTCGGTTCGGGCGTGACGTCGCCGATCTTCTTCAAACGCATCGCGGAGACCACGGTCACGGTCAAGGACAACGAGACGGTTGTACTCGGCGGCATGATCCGCTCCCGTGACGAGCGGACCGAGTCGAAGGTCCCCATCATCGGCGATGTCCCGGTGCTCGGGTCCCTGTTCCGCTACGACAACGACAACACGCAACGCACCGAGTTGCTCGTGATCCTGACGCCGCGAATCATTCGCTCGGTCAATGACTTCCGCGAGGTGTCGCTGACCAAACGTGACGAGAATGACATCATCCCCGACAGCGTGCTCACCAACCCCCTGATGAACAAGCTGCGCGCGCGACCGGAAGACCTGCTGCCGGCGGGCCACGAGGAACTCGGCCCCTTCCCAGCGGACAACAACGCCGCCCGTGAGCTTGAAGAGGAGATCAAGAGCGATGAGTACGGGCCGCTGGGCAACCTGCGGGAGCTGCGTCGCGAACTGAAGGGCGGAATAATCGAGCCGGATTCGTACGATCTCCCGGTGACGCTCAAGACGCAGCAGCGCGCCGGGCCACGCTGACGTAAGACGCTGACGCAGCGGTGCTCGCGGGCAAACCTGGGCACCGGCGGATTCAGGACAGGGAGCATGCGGTCATGATCGGAACGATGAGGCACTTGGTGGGCGTTGTGATGCTGGCCGGCGCGGTCCTGACGCTGGTCGGCTGCCAAGCCGGTGAGCAGCGCCAGCCGGCTGTGGGCGAACCATTCGACGCGAGCACGATCAATACGCGGGACGACATCACCCAGGTCAATTCCTTCTGTGTCACTCCGCCCTGGCTGCGTGACGAGGGCCGCGTTGTCGGCTTTCGGGCACGCGCCTACCTCGTGTCGGCCGCGACAGGTCGGGGCGTGTTTGTTCCCGGCGACATCCTGGTAACCGTCCATAAGTGCGTGGCTGATCGTAGCGGTGTCGTTACGCGTGTGCCCGTGCACGAGTGGACGCTCGATGAAAAGGCTGCCATGGGATTCCGCGTGACCAAGCGCACGCTGATGGGTTACTCGTACGGTCTGATTCTGCGTTGGCCCGACGAACTGAATCTGATGGGCGAGGTCATTGAGATCACGATCAAGTATCGGCGGACCGATGGTGTGATCATCCCCAGTCCGCCGAAGCAGTTTCGCGTCGAATAGTCGGCCGCGTTGCCGACGGTGAAGCACATGTCCTGGAGTCTGTTTGGCATCGCGGTTGTCGCGACCTATCTGGTGCAGGGTGGGGTGGTCGCCGTGCTTGATCCGCGCCTGTTCGGGCAGCCGTTCATCGATCTGCTGCTGGCACTTGTCTTGGTTTACGGGCTGCTCGCTCCGATCGATGGCGCACGGATCGCGGGGTTGCTGATCGGTTTGGCGGCCGACCTAGGCAATACGGGGGCGTTCGGCGTCCACACGTTCGCCTGCGGCCTGGCTGTGCTGATGGTCACCGCGTGGCGCGAGACTCTACGTGTCAACCGTTGGCCCGTGCGATTGGCACTGTGCGCGGCCGCGGGGACTGCGGCGCAGATCGCGATCGCGGCTCACCGGTGGTTCTGGCAGGGCACGGGCGAGCCTGCCGGACTGTTGCTCGCCGGGGTATTGCTGACCGGTGTTACGGCCGCCCTGATCGCCAGCGTAGTGGTCGTCCTGCCGGGTTTCCCACGGCAGCGGCCCCGCGCACGCGGCTTCTCCGGCCGCTAGGCAGAGACCAGACGACAGTGAGCCCCCCAGCCCGAGCGGCTGCGAGCGGGCATACTCACCCACCTGTGAGAGTGTTCGCGCATGAAGAGGAGGCCCGGGCTTCAGTCTGGACCATTGTGAGAATGGAGCATGCTCTCTGTCTCCGCATGCTCCTCCGGCGTGGAGTATGGTGGCGGGGCGCTCACTATTCACGATCGACCGTCCGGGTGGAGGTCCGAGGCTCTTACTCGTGACCGGAACCCCTTCCCAAAAGC
>JAFGRR010000225.1 GCA_016935035.1 Phycisphaerae bacterium
ACTGTCGCCATGTCGCCGCACACGCGTCAGCCCGACGCGTGAGAACGGCGCGAACACCGCCGCCAGTGGGCAGAACCACCGGCAGAACGGCAGCAGGATCAGTACCGACGCCAACACGATCAGACCCGCGACAACATACGCCCAAAAGGTAATGTCCTCGCCATGTCGGCTCAGCAGCACGTAGCACGGATCGGCCACCCGAAAGCGTAACTCGGCCGCGCGCCACGTGAACCACAGAATGACGCCGAGCACGACGTACTTCGACAGCGCCAACCCACGATCCAGCCCGTACGGCACACGCACCGGCTTGAGCCCCAGCCGCCGAGTGGCGCCCTGCAACCACTCCGAAATAGTGCCAATCGGGCAGAGATAGCCGCAGAAGGCACGCCTCACCAACAAGGCGGCCACCAGGACGGCGGCGAGAATGTACAGGTTCGACACCCCCAGCGAGCAGATCAAGTTGCCTTCGGTCCAGTAGTTGTACAGCGTTTCAACGCCGCCGAACGGACACCAAGCCTCGGCGTTGCCTCGCACGACAAACACGCCGACCAACGTCAGCAGCAGTGCCGCCAGTTGTGTGATGCGTCTTGTGACTCTCATGCCGGATAGAAAGGTGACCGCGCCCGTGTTGGCCAGGGCGCGGTCCCCGTTGTTCGCGGTTGGTGTAGCTGGCCCACGGCGGCTCGTCGGCTACGGCTTCTCGTGTTCCTGGCAGCCTTCCTTCTTCTCCTCGCCGGTCTTGACACTGGAGCACTTCGAGCGGCTCGGGCACTGGCCGCAGCTCGCGCCACCGCTGCAACCCGACGCCTTGATGCTTGACTCAGTCGCAAGCACCTTGGTGAAAGCTTCCGAGTTCTTGATCGACGCAAAGTCAACGCAGTCTTGCGCGGTCGCCTTGGCCTGCCCCAGCCAATTGGGGTGCGTAATCTCGAAGTAGCGCCGCAACAGCGACATTCCTTCGTCCGTCTGGCCGATCTGCGTCAACAGCCGGGCGCGGTCGTAGACCATCTCTGGATTGGCGTCGTCACCGAGCGGCGACGCGGCGGCGAGTTCCTTGGCCTGCTCCATCTCGCCCTGGCGGGCCTGCGCGATGCCGAGCAGGATCTGCAGTTCGGTGGTCTTGCCATCGAAGTCGGACAGTAGCTTGACCGTCTCGGCGTTCTGGTTGAGGGCAAGTTGCGTGCGGGCGAGCATGGCGGCCGACATGGTGCTGCCGACCTTGGCGTGTATCTGCTGGTCGAGCTTCAATGCTTCGCCGTAGACGCCGTTCATGTGGTAGAAAACGTGCAGCGCCGTGGCCCGCGTGGCCCACTGTTGATCATCCTTCTCCTCATCGAGTTTCTTGCGGAACTCAATGACGCGTTCGACCAGGGCCGCACGCATGCGGTACGACTCTTCCCGCGGATTCTCACTGGCGGCGGCCGTATACGCCTTAAGCGCTCCCTCGAAATCTCCCTGCTGAAGCAGCTTGCCCCCCTCGGCGAAAGCCTTCTCGCCAGCGGCCTGAGCCGCGCTGACCGCCGGGACCATCATGCACACCAGCGTCAGACCAATCACAACCTTTCGAACCGTCATCTCGAATCTCCCACAGGGTCACCCGTTCTGAGCCGTTAACAAATGGACAACCCATTAGTATAGCCAATCGTGCCGCGATTGGGATAGTGCCCCCCCGGCCCAGCCCGGGCGGCGGTATGTCTTTGGTGTTCGAGAGCAACGGTATGCGAGCAAACCACCGCCAATGGGGTGGTCGATACTGGCCGTTCGCAGTCGCCTTTTCAGGATACGGCGACGCCGATCGCCGAGGCTATCGCCGCAGGTGGTCCTGAAGCCACTGCACGACGTTTTCCTTCGGCACGCGGACCTGCTCCAGCGTGTCGCGGTTGCGGATTGTGACCGTGCCGGCGCTGAGCGTGTCGCCGTCGACCGTCACGCAGAACGGCGTGCCCACCTCGTCCTGGCGACGATAGCGCCGGCCGATCGCGCCCTTCACGTCGTAGAACGCGGTCATGTGCTGGCGCGCATCGCGGTAGATCTGCTCGGCGATGTCGGGCATGCCTTCCTTGTTGACCAGCGGGAAGACGGCGACCTTTACGGGAGCCAGCCTCGGGTGGAACTTCATCACCGTCCGCGTCTGCATGTTGCCCTTGTCGTCCGGCGCCTGATCCTCGGTATACGCCTCGCACAGGAACGCCAGCGTCGCCCGATCCGCGCCGGCGGACGGCTCGATCACCGTCGGCAGAAACCGGTACGGCGGCTTGTTCTTGATTTCCTTGTGCTGATCCTTGGGATGGTTGTCCTTGTCGCGTTCCCAGGCGTCGTCGTCGAAGTAGGTCAGGTCTTTGCCGCTGTGCTCCTGGTGCTGGGTCAGGTCGTAGTTGCCGCGATGCGCGACGCCTTCGAGCTCCTGATGCTCGTCGGAGAACGGGAAGAGATACTCGATGTCGGCGCAGGCCTTTGAGTAGTGGGCCAACTCGTCCTCTTTCTGATCGCGCAGGCGGAGCTTCTCGCTCTTGAGGCCGAGGTTGACGTACCACTGAAACCGCACGTTTCGCCAGAACTCGTACCACTTCATCGAGTCGGCTTCGTGGCAGAAGAACTCAATCTCCATCTGCTCGAACTCGCGCGAGCGGAACGTGTAATTGCGCGGGTTGATCTCGTTGCGGAACGACTTGCCGATCTGGGCGATGCCGAAGGGCACCTTGACGCGCGAGGTGTCCATCACGTTCATGAAGTTGGCGAAGATGCCCTGCGCGGTTTCGGGCCGCAAATAGGCTACAGACGACGCGTCTTGCAACGCGCCTACGTAGGTTTGGAACATCAAGTTGAATGCTCTTGGTTCGGTAAGGGTACCCGCTGTCTTGACGTCGGGACCCACGACGCGGCTGTACTCTGTTGTCGGGATATCCAGCAGCGGCTTGGTATGCAGCTGAGCGTTTTGACGCTGCTCTTTCCGCAAATAGGAGTCCAACTGCTTCTGCGCACGCTTGAGGGAGTCCTCGTCGCCAGCCACGAAGGCGTACATCAAGTTGGCCCCGGTGTCTGTTCGCTCCTTGCGTACGAACAACTGATCGGCGCGGTAGCGTGCCTTGCACTCCTTGCAGTCCACCATCGGATCGCTGAAGCCGCCGACGTGGCCGCTGGCTTTCCAGACGGCGGGGTTCATGATGATCGAGCAATCCAGCCCGACCATCTTTACTTCCTTGCCGTCGGGGCCGTCGGGAGCGTTGGTGACCATGTCGCGCCACCACGTGTCCTTGATGTTCTTCTTCAATTCGACGCCCAGCGGGCCGTAATCCCAAAAGCCGCCGATGCCGCCGTAGATTTCGCTCGACTGGAAGATAAAGCCGCGGCGTTTGCACAACGCCGTCAGGTTTTCCATGAATTTGCTGTCCGATGCCATCCTACTGCTCCCGTGCTGCGACTAAGAACGTGGGTCGCATGATAGAGGGGATTGGGAATGTGGGGAATAGGGACGAAGGGACGGAGGGACTAAGGGACGAAGGGAACGACGAAGACCGGCGTCCGGCGGGGTCTTCAACTCGCTATTCGCCATTCGGCATTGACGACAATATGCCCGCTCGCTGCCGCTCGGGCTCCGTTAGGCGGGGCCACTAGCCCCTGCTAAACAGGCGGCCCAGCTCTTCGAGCATGGGCACCAGGCGGGCCCAGAAGAACCACGCCGGCGGAACGGCGATCAGGGGCGAGTCGAACACGTCCAGCACGCCGCCCAGCCCCTGCAACGTCGCCCCCGAATCCTGCACCGCCGCGTCACGCTTCAGCAGCGACGCCGACAGGTCGCCGGCAACCGAGAACATCCCCATCAGAATGCCGAAAATGACCAGCCCCCACGGATAACCCAGAACCCCCGGCGGCAGTTCGCGCAGCAGGTCGGTACTCTGAAGATAGCTCCCCAGCAGCACCGAGCACAGCGTCGCGACCAGGATTCCGCCAACGAACCCCTCCCACGTCTTCTTCGGGCTCAGCCACGGAATCATCTTGTGCCGGCCGAACGTCTTGCCGACGAAGAACGCCCCCGTATCCGTCATCTTCACCACGAAGATCGTGAAGATCAGCAGCGCGATCCCCTCCGAACCGCGAAACTCCATGCGCATCTTCGTCATGAAGCCCGCCAGTCCGCCGGCGTAGAAGATGATGAAGATCGTCGTGGCGAGATTGCCGATCGCCTTTTCCGTCTTCAGCCATACCGCCTGGATGAAGAACGCGGTTCCCACCGCGCACGCCAGCCACAGCATCCCCCAGCCCTCGTCCTGGAGCCCCAGGTGCGGGTCGGCGTTAAACGCGAAATACGGCCCAACCACCAGCCCGGCGACGAATATCTGTGCCAGCATCGAAAACGGCTGATAGCCCCGCCCTTTCGCGAAGCGCACCAACTCGCGCGTCGTCAGCAGCGACAGCACCAGCGTCACGATCGTCACCAGAACGCCGTTGAGCAGCCACCAGCCCAGGTTCACATCGAAACCCGGCACGTACCATTGCGGCGTCGGCAGCGTCGACAGGTACCCATCAGCGATCAGCAACAGCAGTATCGCCGTCGACAGCGGAATTCCCATTGCCAATCGTTCACGCACCACTGGGTGAGCGCCCTCCACGACACGCTGGTCTCAAGTCGCCGGCGTCCCCGGCGGCAGCACGTCGCCGTAACGCCGCTCGCGCCGCGCAAACTGCCGGATCGCGTCATTCAGATGCGCCGTGCGAAAATCCGGCCACAGCACCGGCACGGCGCAGAATTCCGCATAGCTTACCTGCCACAGCAGGAAATTGCTCAGCCGCATCTCGCCCGCCGTCCTTATGACCAGGTCCGGGTCCGGCAGGCCGGCCGTATACAGCGAGTCGGAGACGTGCTGCTCGTCGATTTCCTCCGGCCGCAGCTTGCCGTCCGCCACGTCGTGCGCCAGCTTCCGCACGCCCTCCACGATCTCGGCCCGCGAGCCGTAATTGAGCGCCAGCGTCACCGTCAGGCCGGCATTGCCGGCGCTCATCCGCATGGTCTCATCCAGCTCGTGATTGACGTCAGCCGGCAGGCCCTCGCGGCTGCCGATCTGGCGCAGCCGCACATTCGACCGCATGATCTCATCGCGCTCGTTGACCAGGGCCGCGGCGCAGAGCGTCATCAGGGCGACGACCTCGGCCTGGGGCCGCTTCCAATTCTCGGAGCTGAAACTGTAGAGCGTGAGATAGCCGATTCCGAGCCGGCCGCATTGCGTGATGGACTCACGCACCGCCCGAACGCCGGCACGGTGGCCCTCGATGCGCTGCAAGCCTCGCTGCCGAGCCCAACGCCCGTTGCCGTCCATGATGATGGCAATGTGGCATGGCAAAGCCGACGCGGGCAAGCCGAGTTCCTGCATCGGATCAAGTGCTGTGTACTCAGGCATTACGAACGCCTCTGCAGTCGCGCCGCTGCCTGCCGGCAACGACGCGAGCATCTGCTCGCTAATCCTCTATGACAATCGTCTGCTCACGCGTGGGACCGACCCCGACCAGCAGGATTGGCGCGCCCACGCGCTCCTGTATGGCGGCGAGATACTGCCTGGCCGCCGCCGGCAGATCGGCAAAACGCCGACATCCCGAAACGTCCTCGTCCCAGCCCGGCAGCGACTCGTAGACAGGTTCGACGCCCGCGAAGTCATACGCCCCAGCCGGGAAGCTGTTCAGTATCCGTCCATCCCGCCGATAGCCAACGCAAATACGCAGTTCGCCCATCCCCGTCAGCGTGTCCATGTGCAGCACGGCCAGGTGCGTCGGACCGGCAAGCATGGCGGCGTAGCGCGCGGCAACGCAGTCGAACCAGCCGCACCGCCGCGGCCGCCCGGTTGTCGTGCCATACTCCCGCCCGCGCGTTCGAATAGTCTCGCCCGTCGCGTCGCACAGTTCGGTTGGAAACGGCCCGTCGCCGACGCGTGTCGCATAGGCCTTCACGACGCCGACGATCGACTTGATCGTGCGCGGCGACACGCCCGATCCGCCGACCACGCCGCCGACACCCGGCGCCGAACTGGTCACGTACGGATAGGTTCCGTGGTCCACATCCAGCATGCTGCCCTGGGCACCCTCGAACAGCACGCGGCTGCGTCCGCTGATACGCTCGTTAACCAGTTGTGCCGTGTCGCAAACGTGCGGCCGCAGTTGCTCGGCGAATTGGAGGTACTCGTCGGTGATCGCATTGGCGTCGAGCTGGCTGCGTTCGTCGTAGACCGCGGCGAAGTAGGCGTTCTTGTGCGCCACGGCCCGCGCGATACCGGCGCGAAAGCGATCCGCGTCCAGCATGTCGCCGACGCGGATGCCGTGATATCGCAGCACCTTGTCCGCGTAGCACGGCCCAATCCCGCGCGACGTCGTCCCCAGCTTGTGCGCCTGGTCCGCCGCCGCCTCGGCCAGCGCGTCTTCCCGCCGGTGATACGGCATGACCACGTGGGCCCGGTCGCTGACCCACAGCCGCCCCGCCGGCGAGATGCCGCGCTCTTCCAGCCCGCGCATCTCGCCCAGCAGCACGGCCGGATCGATCACCATGCCGTTGGCCAGCACGCACATCACTTCCTGCCGAATGATGCCGCTGGGGATCTGGTGCAGCGCGAACTTGTCGCCCGCGACCACGACCGTATGCCCGGCGTTGGCGCCGCCGCCGTAACGCACCACCACGTCGTGGTGTGCCATGAGCAAATCAACGATTTTGCCCTTGCCCTCGTCGCCCCACTGCAACCCCACGACACAGGAATGAGCCAGTTCGTCCAGTTTCATGCACTCATCTCAGCACAAAGGTCCGCGTCACGATGCCGCTCACGCGGCCTTTCGATGGATAATTCAAGCAGCGCCGGCGACGCTGGGTTGCCGAATCAGGGGTGAGCGCAGACTCACCGGCAACCCGTCCCTTTTAGCGGCATTGGCTGTCCGAGGCAATTCCGGGGACCGCCGGCGGCGAGCAATCGGTCCCGGCGCGCCCCGGCGCTCGTATTCACGCGCGTGCCTTGCCGCCCTGCTCAACCAGCTTCCGCAGCCGCCGGGTTAGACGATCCTGGTACTCCAGCGAGCCATCGCCGTGCAGTCCGGGACTATCGCTAAAGCGAATGGTCCGGGCGGTAGCAGTCCCCGAATCACCCGCTGTCTTGGCACGTGCGTCCGGCGAAGCGATGAGGCGCATCGTCTCAACCGCCGGGCCGCTCATGATCGGCGCAGCCGACAGGAATGTCACGATATTCCGCAAGCCGGCAGCCGTGTCGAATTGCCACGTTACACGCGTCTGGGCGAGATGTCGCCGCCCCCACGCCGTGCCGTCCGCCGCGTCGCGCGCCAGCATCTTCATGAAGATGACCATCGGCTCCGGCGGCAGGCCGTCGTGCGCCCCGCACTGATCCGATCGCCCGGTCTGTATGAGCACGTGCCGCTCGGCGGCCCCACTCGACGGGCGCAGCGACACCCCCAGGTGCGCCAGTGTCGGATCATCCGACGCCCACCGCACCGCCTCCAACCCGGCGAACCGCCGCGGCAAGTCGCCGATGTCGCGTAGCAGCACGCCATCATCATTCCAGCGATTCCAGTATTCCACGGTATCCGGCAAGGCGGCGCCCATGCACATGCGCAAGACGTGCTGCGTCAGCCGCGGCGCCAGCAGGCGGCCTTGCTCTTCCGCCGCCAACCATGGCAGGTCCGTCGCCATCAGTTCGCCGCCCCCGGTCGGCAGTGACGCCAGCAGCACATCGCCACAGTGCTCCACGAACGGCGTTTCACTGGCGAGCAGCGACGCGAAGCCATTCTCGTCGGCGTAACGCTTCCACGACCGGTTCGCGACCAGCACGCGCATGCGGAAGCCGGCCGCTTCAGTGATCGCACCGTACGGAAAGACGTCCTGCATCGCGAAGCCGCGCGTCGCGACGTCGGCGTACTCGACGCGCGCCGACATGATGTCGTGATCGGCCTTGTGCGTGACGACCTTGGTGGCCGCCGCGCCCGCTTTGTCGGCTACCCGCACCATTGTCTCCAGATCGACGATCACACAGGATTCCGCCGCCAGCCACTCCAGGTCCGCCAGGCTGAGCGACAACGCTGTCACCCAGTTCGCCGGAAGGACGCACGCTGCCCTTGCGATCTTCCGGCGCAGCTCGCGTGCCGAGCGCGGCTGTGGCAGGATCTCGACATCGAGTCCGCTGAGTGTGTTGGCCAGCGACGCCAGGGAGCGCGGCAATAGCACACGCCCAAGCGGGAACGGCGGCTTATACGTGCTCCAGCGCGGCACGGCGGCCAGCGGATGACACTTCGGATCGCGCTCCGCCGCCGGGTGCAACACCAGTTGCGTAAACAGCGTCGCATCCTCGGGACGGACGAGTTGGAGTTGAAGGTGCGTGGCGTCCTGCGGCGCCTGAAGCCAGCCGAGCAAATCGTGCGCCGCCGCGTCATTCGCCGGCGCATACAGCGTCAGGCAGCGTTGTCCGACGACCGCGTCGCCGGCCAGAAAACGGACGATGATGCGTGCCGTGTCCTGCCGGTCTGGTTCGCGCAGGCTGGCGCGTGCGACGTACCACTCCTCTCGTTTGCAGCGTACCGGTGCCGAGATGAGGTCACCGGCGCGCGACCAGTACCATGCCCGCCGAGCACGGGCGTGGGCCTGGAGTCCCCCCCCCGGTCCGATCGCCTGCTGCTTTGATTTCGCCATTTAGCTCCACTCGTTTCTTGGGGAGAGTCACAAGGGCATACCGCAGCGGGTATTATGGGGCGACATTCGCTGGCGCCAACGCGACCGCGGCGAGATCCGGAGCGTGGCGTCTTTGACCGGTGCCAAGGGAACGCCATGCCAGACATGCACGAGCCGACGCCGCCAGGACCGACTCCACCCACCGCATCCGGCCTTGCGCCACCGATCATGGCGCGGCGCATATCCCGCTTGTTGCCGCCAGCGCCGCTCGATCTATCCGGACTCGGCCGACTGAGAGCGTTTGTGGATGCCCTGGTGGTCGCACTACTCGCGTTGCTTCTCCTGCCGATCCTGCTGTTCTCCATCGCGGGCATACTGCTGGCTGTGCTGCGCATCGAACCGACCGACACAGCCGTCATCGTCTCGTGTGAGTGGCTTTGCGCGCTGGCCGTAATGGGCATCGCGGGGCTCCTGCTGCGTCAGCACAACCTGCCACCCACCGCGTTCGGACTGACCGGCGTGCGAGCCGATCGCGTGTTGCTCTGGGCCGGGGCCGGAGTGGGAGCTTCCTACGCGGTCCTCTTCGCGTGGATGATCGCCTTCGGTCTCGCGATGCTCTTCTTCCCCCCGTTACAGTCCCTGATCGAGCCGGAGATGGAGAAACGGCAGGAATTCTTCGAGCAGATACCGATGCAGAGCTTCGGCATAAGCATCTTCCTGCTCGTCGCCGTCGCCATTTACGAGGAGACGGTTTTCCGGGGGCTGCTGCTGCCGCTGCTGCGGCGGGCCACGGGGCGCTGGTGGCTGGCGATCCTGATCAGCGCGGCGGTTTTCGGTTGTTTGCATATCGCGCAGGGCCCGATGGCGATTTTGCCGTTGATGGGCGTCGGGGCCGCGTTGAGCATCATCTTCGTCCTGTCACGCAGCCTGCTGGCAGTGATGATCGCGCACTTCATGTTTGACCTGCTGCAATTCCAGTTGATCAACGCCCTTCCCGAACTGACCGAACTGGGCGAGGGCATGACGCCTTGACGCTGAGCAACCCCCCGGCGGGTGCCATCGGACACTAGGCGCAGCCCATTTCTCCTCCTCCGGACAACCGGGCGCGCGGTGTACCGATGGCACCCCGCCTCAATCCCCCCCTCTGGCACGCGGCTTTCCAGGCGTGAGCTACACGCCGAGCCAGCGCACCATCAGCAGGAACATGCCGGCCGCCAGCGCTGCCGCCGCCACCAGGCGCGATTTGACGGCGATCGCCGTTGCGCTCTGTCGTCGCGGTCGGGGTACGGGCGCGTCAACTTCCTTGTCACCGAACTGTTCCTGTGCAATCATCAACTGAACTTGAAACTCAGAGAACCCCAGGGCGCGTCCCTGTTCGATGATGACTTCACGCCGCGATTGGCGTAAGAGGCCGTCCTCGAGTGATACCGCGATCAGCCGGCGTAGACGGGCTGCTGGCGCGGGTGTGCGGTCGGCGGCATCGAGATAACGCCGCTGGCGCTCCTGATCGCTCAGGGTTCGATAGGCGATGTGTAGCTCTTCGAGCTGTTGGCGGGTTTCATGATGTCGGGCGGGATCATGCAGCGCGGCCACCAGGCGTTGGCGCTCATCCTCGAAGCGCCGCCGCACTTCCGCCGGCTTGTGCAAGCCGGGGCGTAGTCCCAAAATGGCAAAATGGTCGTGCGCCATCCTTTCCCTCTTGCCCAACAATAGCGCGTCATCACCCTTGAAAGCAACGTCGAAACGCCTGCTCGTGAGTAAATGTCGCGCGTCGCAAAGCCGCCGCCCCGCCAGACGGCGCTCTCAACGTCGGGCACCATATTTTATCGCACGGGCCGATGCGAAATCCAGGCGGAAATGGGGCTGGCGCGGGGTTCGGGGGCAGTGACCGGGGACAGCGCTCAGGGCTCAGGACCGCGGCCGCGGAGCCACCCCGGCGATGCGAGATGGTCTCTCCAATCCCGTGCCACTCACCCGCTCTCCCCCGCGCAAGCCCCCGCTGACTTCCGGCCCCTCAATTCCTGGACCCGGGACACTAAACCCGAACCCCACCTGTTGGTCCACGAACCCGCTCCACGCTTGCCCAGACCGCCGATCGTGCTATAGTGGTTCTATGCGGCTCGCCGCCCGTTCGCGGGCGTGCCGCTTCCCCGGCGGCGTACCCAAGTGGACTAAGGGGACGGATTGCAAATCCGTTATACATGGGTTCGAATCCCATCGCCGCCTTCTTCTGCACGGCCTCGGGGGCCATCTAGTCATCACTACGGCTCTCGAACACGGCGCTGCACTGATCAAGAGGCGTGCTTGTGTGCGAATCGAGAGCCACGACAACTACCGCGGGCGCCGGGCACGGAAACAGGTCGAGACGTACGTCGATGACCCCAACGACCCGAACGACGGCTCGTGGGAAGACACGGCGGACATCCTATACGTGTACAATGGCGGCTGGCTGCTGCTGCTGGAACTCGACGGCTTAGATGACAACAGCATCATGCGCAAGTACACCTGGGGCCTGGACCTGAGCAACTCGCTCGAGGGTGCCGGCGGCATCGGCGGCCTGCTGGCGCAGCAGGACCCGGATGATCCCAACGACCCCAACGACACCGCGGGTGATTACGTCTACACCTACGACGCGAATGGCAACGTGGGCCAACTGCTGGACGTGACGACGTGGGACCCGAATGATCCCAACACGGCCATTGCCGCCCACTACGAGTACGACCCGTACGGCAACCGGGTTAACTACGATCCGAACGAGC